>JAEZEU010000288.1 GCA_023432885.1 Pseudomonadota bacterium
CATGACGAGTGGTGGAAGCGTGCGTACCCACAAAAAGAAAGGGCGTGGCGACATCGTCATCACGCCCAGTGAATGCCTGCGCTCGGGAGGAATCTAGCGCTCGGCAAAAGCCTTTTCGACCACGAACTGCGCCGGCTCGCCGTGATTGCCCTCGACGAATCCTCGCTCGCTCAGCAGAACGCGGGTGTCGGTAACCAGCGCGGGGCTGCCGCAGATCATGACGCGGTCGTGGGCGGGCTCGATCTGTGGCAGGCCGATATCCTCGAACAGCTTGCCCGAGGTGATGAGGTCGGTGATGCGGCCGCGATTGCGGAAGGGATCGCGCGTCACGGTCGGGTAATAGATCAACTGGCCGCGAACAAACTCGCCGATCAACTCGTCGTTCGGCAGCTTCTCGGCGATCATCTCGCCATAGGCGAGCTCCTTGACCCTGCGGCAGCCGTGCAGCAATACGACCTTCTCGAAACGCTCATAGGTCTCGGGATCCTTAATCACCGAGAGGAACGGCGCCAGGCCCGTGCCGGTGCCGACGAGGTAGAGGTTGCGGCCGGATTCGAGATTATCGATCACCAGCGTGCCCGTCGCCTTCCGGCTGACGATGATGGGATCGCCGACCCGGAGGTGCTGCAGGCGCGAGGTGAGCGGGCCGTCCTGCACCTTGATGGAGAAGAATTCGAGCTGGTCTTCGTAGTTCGCGCTCGCGACGCTGTAGGCGCGCAGCAGCGGCTTCTCGCCGACCTCGAGCCCGATCATGGTGAATTCGCCGTTGCGGAAGCGGAACGAGGGATCGCGGGTCGTGGTGAAAGAGAAGAGATTGTCGGTCCAGTGACGGACGCTGGTGACGCTTTCCTGGTTGAAATTGCTCATGGCACTCGCGTCCTGATTGGCGCTTCCACGGGATTTGCGGGCCCGTTGACCGGTCAATTCATTCGTATACGATCATTCGTATACAAATGAATAATCCGGCTTGATCCGAAGGTCAAGCCGGGATCAAATTTGCCTGCAATTTCAGAAGGGAACGCCCCATGGCCCATGACGCACCCCAGGCAACCGGCCCCAGCAAGCTGGTGATCCGCAATATCGGGCTCATGCTCTCGGGGGCCCTGGAAAAGCCGATCCTCGATGCCGACACCATCGTCGCCGAGAACGGGAAAATCACTGCGATCGGCCGGCTGAAGGACGTCAACACCGAGGGCGCCACCACCATCGTGGACGCCAACGGCACCACGGTGGCGCCCGGCCTGATCGACAGCCACGTTCATCCTGTCGCCGGCGACTGGACGCCGCGGCAGAACCAGATCAACTGGATCGACAGCTACCTGCACGGCGGCGTCACTACCATGATCTCCGCAGGCGAAGTGCACATGCCGGGCCGTCCTCGCGACGTCGTGGGTCTCAAGGCGATGGCCGTGTTCGCGCAGCGCGCCTTCTGGACGCTGCGGCCCGGCGGCGTGAAGGTGCATGCCGGCGCGCCCGTGATCGAATGCGAGATGGTGGAGGAAGACTTCAAGGAAATGGCCGCCGCCGGCGTGAAGCTTCTGGGCGAAGTCGGCCTCGGCGGGGTGAAGGATGGGCCGACTGCGCGGAAGATGGTGGGCTGGGCGCGAAAATACGGCATCCAGAGCACCATCCACACCGGTGGTCCGTCGATCCCCGGCTCCGGCCTGATCGACAAGGATGTCGTGCTGGAGGCCGACACCGACGTTGTCGGCCACATCAACGGGGGCCACACGGCGTTACCCGACGATCAGATCCGCTGCATCTGCGAGGGTTGCAAACGCGGCCTGGAGCTCGTGCACAACGGCAATGAACGCTCGGCGTTGTTCACGCTGCGCACCGCGCGCGAGATGGGTGATCTGCACCGCGTCATTCTCGGCACGGACGCGCCGGCCGGCTCCGGCGTGCAACCGCTCGGCATCCTGCGCATGGTCTCGATGCTGTCCTCGCTCGGCGAGCTGCCGGCCGAGATCGCCTTTTGTCTCGCCACCGGCAACACCGCCCGGATGCGCGAGCTCGACTGCGGCCTGATTGAGATCGGCCGCGCCGCGGACTTCGTCCTCATGGACAAGGCACAGCACTCGCCGGGCAAGAATATTCTGGACAGTGTGCAACTCGGCGACCTCCCCGGCATCGGCATGACGATCATCGACGGCATCGTCCGCACCCAGCGCAGCCGCAACACCCCGCCCGCAGGCAAGGTGCCGGAGATCGTGCCGCGCTAGGTGCTGCGCCCTCCCGCCGCGGCCTAGTGCCATCATCAGGACATTCTCAGGACATGCTCGCGGGTGTATGGTGGGGGATGTGAACCTCGCCTGCGGCACTCGCAAGAGTAACTAAAACGCGCCGGGTTACTGCCGCAGAGCCATGTTGGTGCACGACACAAACAGGGAGGCAGTCCGATGACGATCAGGCCCGATCCCACGTTTCACGCATCACCCAAGCTTGCGATGGAAGCTCCGCCGGAAAGCTTCGCATACACCGTCCTGCTAAGCCCGGATTTTTCGCAGCCCGATGCGCTCGCTGTCATCGACGTAAGGCCCGGCTCGCCCGCCTACGGCAAGATCGTCCATACTGTGACGATGCCAAACAAGGGCGACGAGTTTCACCATTTCGGCTGGAACGCCTGCTCATCGGCCTTGTCGCCGCTTGCCGGACACGCGTTTCTCGAGCGCCGCTATCTCATCATCCCCGGCCTGCGATCCTCCCGGATCTACATCGTCGACACCAAGCCGGACCCCACCAAGGCGAAGCTCCACAAGATCATCGAGCCTGAAGAGGTCTTCAAGAAGACCGGCTACTCGCGGCCGCACACGATCCATTGCGGGCCGGATGGCATCTATGTCAGCACGCTCGGTGGCGGCGGCAAGGACGGCACCGAGGGGCCGCCCGGCGTCTTCATCATGGACTGCGAGACGTTCGAGGTGCTTGGACGGTGGGAGATCGATCGCGGTCAGCAAACCAAGCACTATGACTTCTGGTGGAATTTGCCGCGCGACTACATGGTGAGCAGCGAGTGGGCGCTGCCGCCGCAGTTCGAAAACGGCATCGTGCCGGAGGACCTGCTCTCCAACAAATACGGCCACCGGATTCATTTCTGGGATTTGCACGCCCGGAAGAATGTCCAGACCATCGACCTTGGCGAAAATCATCAGATGGCGCTGGAGGTACGTCCCGCCCACGACCCGGTGCGTGAACATGGCTTTCTCGGTGTCGTCGTCGATACCACGAACCTCGAAGGCTCGATCTGGACCTGGTGGCGCGAGAACGGCAAGTTCCAGATCGAGAAGACCGCAACCATCCCGGCAGAGCCCGCTCCGAAGGAGCAGCTGCCGCCGCTGTTGCAGGGCTTTGGCGCGGTGCCGCCGCTGGTGACTGACATCGACCTCTCGATGGATGACAAATTTCTCTACGTTTCCTGCTGGGGCACCGGCGAAATGCGGCAGTACGATGTGAGTAGCCCGAGGAAGCCTCGGCTTGCCGGCTCGGTGAAGATCGGCGGCATCGCGCGCCGGGCGCCCCACCCCAATGGCAAGGCCTATGCGGGCGGACCGCAGATGGTCGAGATCAGCCGTGACGGCAAGCGCGTCTACTGGACCAACTCACTGTATTCCACCTGGGACAACCAGTTCTACCCAGAAGGCATGCCGGCCGCCCAGGTGATGGCCAACGCGAATCCCGACGGTGGCCTCGAGCTGGCGAAGGACTACTGGGTCGACTTCCCCGCCGGATACCGGGCGCATCAGGTCAGGCTCGATGGCGGCGACTGTTCGACGGACTCGTTCTGCTATCCCTCGGCCTGAACTTGAGCGGAATACATTCGACCACGGCCTGGCTCTGGTTCGCCGTCATCGCGAGCGGCCTTTATCACGGCGCAAGTCCGGGAATGGGCTGGCCGCTCGCGGTTTCGGCGGGACTGATGGAAAGGCGTCCGCGCGGACTTTTGACCGCGCTGCTGCCGCTGTCGGCCGGACATCTGCTCGCGACGCTGATCGTCATCCTGCCCTTCGCGCTTCTCCTCACCCTCGTCGAATGGCAACGCCAGATACAAATCGTCGCAAGCCTTCTGGTCATCGGATTCGGCATCTTTCGGCTGGTTGACCGGGGCCATCCGCGGGCACTCGCGCGCATACCGCCGGCGCAACTGGGGCTGTGGTCCTTCGCGGTCGCAATCGCCCATGGCGCGGGCCTGATGTTGGTGCCGATCTATCTCGGGCTCTGCGGCGAAGCCGACCTCGATGCGCATCACGCGGCGGCCACCACCCTGATCAATGCCAGCCTTGCCATGGCCTTGGCGGTTTCTGTAGTCCACGCCATCGCCATGATGGCCGCGGGCGGCACTCTGGCGTGGCTCGTCTACCGCTATCTTGGCCTGAAGTTCTTGTCGCGGAGCTGGTTCAATCTGGATGTGGTCTGGGCTGCCAGCCTCATTGTTGTCGGCGTGATAGCCCTCGCGTTCAGCGTGGCAGGCTGATTAGGAATCATTCGGGTTCGCCAGCGGTGTGACGAGCCCATCGGTCCGTGACAGCGCGCTCGAAGCGGAATAGCATTCCGCCCAATTGGGAGGCGAGCATGTTCAATCCCACGCAGATTGTGATCCAGGCGTTTGTCCAGCAACTTCGCGACAAGTACGTCGAAATCTACGGCGTCCTCGAGCCGGCCTATCCCGACATCATCGCTTTCGTCGGACGACTTGCCCTGGAAAATATTGCCGACAGCGATGCCGCTTACCACGACATGAACCACACCATCATGGTCACCCTGGTAGGCCAGGAGATTTTACGTGGGAAACACACCAAGGACGGCGGCGTCACCCCGCGCGATTGGCTGCATTTTCTGATTTCGCTCCTGTGTCACGATATCGGGTATGTGCGAGGCGTGTGCCGTGGCGACAAGGAAGGCTACTATGTTTGCAACGAGAAGGGTGATCTCGTGCCCATACCCGCAGGAGCCACCGATGCATCGCTGACCCACTATCACGTCACGCGATCCAAGCTCTTTGTCCGCGAGCGCTTCGGTAAGGCGAGCCTCACTCACATCGATACACGGGAAATCGAGACCAATATCGAGCATACACGCTTTCCGGTACCCGAGAACGAACCGCATGCCAGTACCGCGGATTATCCAGGCCTGCTTCGTGCCGCGGACCTGATCGGTCAGCTGGCCGACATCAATTATTTGCGCAAAACCTCGGCATTGTTCGCGGAATTTCGCGAGACCGGCGTGAGCGAGAAGCTCGGATATCAAAGTCCCGATGACTTGCGGGCGGCTTATCCGGCGTTCTTCTGGAAAGCGGTCTGTCCCTACATCGGCGATGCACTCCGCTACCTGCGCGTCACGCAAGATGGCAAACAATGGATCGCCAACCTCTACGCGCACGTCTTCTCGGAAGAACACCGCGGAGCTCTCGGGACGTAGCGGGCCAGCTCGTGCAGGGTCATTTACAATGCCGTATTGTTCCCATGACGCGTCGGAGGATGTCACATGACGGTACCGCTCCTGAGATCGTCGAGTTACGGACCCGAAGCTATCTGGATATCCTGATCTGCAACCAAAATACCTCAGCGGCTGAAATCGCACGGCCTGATAGATCGCCGCAGGCGAATGGAAAGGCGCACGG
>JAEZEU010000312.1 GCA_023432885.1 Pseudomonadota bacterium
GGAGGAGGAGCGTCCAAGGAGCCTGACCTCGGCCGTGCAGGAACGGCTGCGCGCCGACATCCTCTCCACCCGCCTGTTGCCCGGCCAGAAGCTGCACATCGCTGGCCTCGCCAAGCAGTTTTCCGTCAGCCTCGCGGCGGTGCGCGAGGCGCTCTCGCGGCTGGTTGCGGACGGCCTGGTGCAGGCTTCCGACCAGCGCGGTTTCCGCGTCAGCCCGGTATCGCTGGCCGATCTGATCGACGTGACTCGCACCCGCATCGATATCGAAGGCCTTGCGCTACGGCGCTCGATCGAGTTCGGCGACCAGGCATGGCTTGATATGGTCCAAGCTGCGCATGAGCAGCTGCGGGCGGTGCCTTACCGCTATCCCGACGAACCCGGCGTTCATTACGAAGAATGGGTGGTGCGCCACCGCCTTTTTCATCGCGCGCTTGTCAATGCCTGCGGCTCGCCATGGCTGCTCGGCTTCCGTGACGTGCTTCATGAACAGAGCGAGCGCTATCGCCGGCTCTCCATCAGCGACCCGGCGATGGCGCGCGATGTCGAGGCTGAGCACGCCGCCATCGTCGAAGCCGTGATGCGGCGCGATGCGGAAGCGGCGGGCGACGCCTTGGCAAAGCACTTCTCGACCACCATGCACTTCGTTGAGCAAAACGCGCCCAAAATTGCGGAGGTCAGCGGCTTCCGCAAATAGACGATCGAACAACACCAAGAACAGAAAAACCGGGAGGATATCGAAGATGAACATGTCTCGCCGCCATGGGCTGGCCGCGCTCGCCGCCGTCACCTTGCTTGCCACCCCTGCCCTGGCGCAGGAAACCATTCGTGTCGGGCTGCCGACAAAGACCTACTGGCCGACGACGGTCGCCGAGACCGCGGTGCGGCAAAAGCTTTTCGAGAAGGAAGGCATCAAGGCGGAGCTGACGATCTATCGCAGCGGCGCCGAGACGTTCGAAGGCATGGCCGCGGGCGCTGCCGACATCATCCTCGATCCTCCCTCGCTGGTATCTGCCGGGCGCAAGAAGGGCGTGATGTCGAAGATCGTCGCCAACGCCACGATGGGCAATTTCGGCTGGCAGCTGATGGTGCCGGCGAAATCGGCGCTCGACGTGAAGGACCTCAATGGCAAGAAGGTGGGTATCACGGCCGCCGGGTCCGGCTCGGACGTTCTGGCGCTGTGGACCATGCAGGACAGAAAGATCGACTTCACCCGCGTGCCCGTCGGCGGCGGCGGACTGGTGCCGAACCTGCTCGCCGGCAATGTCGATGCGGCCGTGGTCTACTCGCCCCTGAGCTTCCAGATCGCCAAGTCGGGCGAAGCCAGGACCATCCTCGATTATGCCAAGGCCGTGCCGCCGAACGTTACCTCGGGCTGGATCGTGCTCGACAAGTTCGCGCAGGAAAAGCCGGCACTGGTGCAGAAGGCGCTCAACGCGCTCTACGGGGCCGTGCATTTCATGCGCGCCAACAAGGACGTGACGGTGAAGCTGATCGCCGATCTCTACGAGATGCCGGCCGAAATCGCCGCGCTCGAATACGAGAACACGATCATGAAGCTCGAGACCGACGGCAACATGGCTGCGCCGAACGTGACGGAAGCCGTTCAGCTCTCGCTCGATCTTGCCAAGCTCGGCGGTCTCAAGGACATCGTGCCGACAGCCGAGGTGATCTCGACGCAGTTCAAGCCGGTTCCGACAAAGCCCTGAGGCAGAGGCAGTGACGGGCGGTATCGCAGTCAAGCTGGCGCGGTTCGCGATTGTCGTCGCGATCTTCGCGCTGTGGGAAATGCTGTCGCGGACGGGCATCGTCAATCCGCGACTGCTGCCGTCGGCGTCCGACACGCTGGCGACGCTCGGCGAACTCCTGCAGCGCGCCCCTGTGCGCCATGATCTGGCGGTGACCGCGCAGGAGGTGCTGGCCGCCTTCGCGCTTGCCGTGCCCGTCGGGGCGCTGATCGGCTATCTCATCGCCGAGAACAGGTACTTCGCCGATGTGATGAAACCGCTGCTGTTCTTCGCCTTCAGCATCCCGAAGTCGATTTTCCTGCCGATGTTCATCCTGGTGTTCGGTGTCGGCTTCGCCCAGAAGGTCGGCTTCGGCTTCTTCTCCACCATCTTCATCGTAATCATGTCGACGACGACGGCGGTGGAGTCGGTCAAGGTCGAGCATCTGCGAGTCGCCCGCTCCTATGGCGCAACCCCCATGCAGACCGCGTTCCGCGTCTATCTGCCGAGCATGCTGCCCGTGCTGCTGGAGGCATTGCGCATCTCCATGATCTTCAACCTCACCGGCGTGATCCTGGCCGAGATGTATGCTTCGCGCGACGGCATCGGCCATCAGATCGCGATCTGGGGCGAGAACTTTCAGATGAAACAACTATTGGCGGGCGTGGTGATGATCGCCGCGATCGCCATGGCCTTCAACGAGCTGGTAAGGTGGGTGGAAACGCGATGCAGCCATTGGCGAACGTGACACCGCTGAAACCCGCAATGCGCACCGGCGCGATCGAGGTAAAGGAGGTCGGGCAGGTATTTCGCACCTCCTCGCAGGAAGTGGTCGCGCTCGAAAACGTCTCGCTGGAGGTGAAGCCCGGCCGCTTCGTCGTGCTGGTCGGGCCGAGCGGCTGCGGAAAATCGACGCTGCTGATGATGATGGCCGGCCTGCGCCCGCAGACCTCCGGCACCATCACCATCAACGGTGCGCCGATTCCCGAGCCCGATCCGGACCGGGTCGGCGTCGTGTTCCAGGAGGCGAGCCTGTTCCCCTGGCTGACGGCGGAAGAGAATGTCGAATTTCCGCTGGCGCTGCGCGGCGTGGCCAAGAGCGAGCGCCGCGCCAAGGCGCAGGACATGCTCAGGCTCGTGGGTCTCGAGGGCTTCGGCAAGCGTCATCCCCACGAATTGTCCGGCGGCATGAAGCAGCGCGTCTCCATTGCACGCGGCCTGGTGCAGGACCCGCCCGTGCTTCTGATGGACGAGCCCTTCGCGGCGCTCGACGAGCAGACCCGCATGACCATGGGCGACGAGTTGTTGCGCATCTGGGCGGCCACCGGCAAGACGGTGGTGTTCGTCACCCACAGCCTGACGGAAGCGGTCTATCTCGCAGACGAGGTGCTGGTAATGTCGGCGCGGCCCGGCCGCATCATCGACCATCTGCAGGTGACCCTGCCGCGTCCTCGCACCTACGACATGCTGAGCGGCGACACCTTCGGCAGCCTGCGCGACCGCATCTGGCGCCACATCCGCAAATCGGCGTGAGGGCAAGATGTCCGCAACCACACTGCGCCGCCTCATCATAGTCGTGCTGGTCGTGCTCTGGGAAATCCTGCCACGCAGCGGCCTGATCCCGGAATTGTTCCTGCCCGCGCTATCGTCCACCCTGATTGCCGGCTGGAACGAAGCTGCCGAATACGGCCACGCGCTGGCGATCACGCTCTACGAAGTCGCCGTCGCCATGGCAATCGCCTGCGGCGGCGGCATTCTGCTTGGCGCCATCGTCGGCAGCCTGCCGCGCCCGCGCGTGCTGATCATGCCGATGATATCGAGTCTCTACGCGGTGCCGCTGGTGATCCTTTATCCGGTCTTTACGGTGTGGCTCGGCATCGGCTCGGAATCCAAGATCGCCTTTGCGGCGATCTACGGCTTCCTGCCGACCATGCTTTCCACCGCCGCCGGTATCCAGACCATCGATCCGCAATTGCTGCTGGCGGCACGCAGCATGGGCGCGACGTTCAGCCAGCGGCTTGTTCGCGTCATCATCCCCGCGGCGATCCCGACCGTGCTGTCGGGACTGCGCGTCGGCGGCGCGCTTGTCATCGTCGGCGTGGTCGTCTCCGAGATGCTGATCTCCTCGGCCGGCATCGGCTATCTGATCTCGCGCTACCGCACCATCCTCGATAGCCCGCACGTGTTTGCCGGCGTGCTGCTGGTGCTCGCCATGGCCGTTGCCTTCAACGCGGCGATCCGCTGGATCGAACGCAAGGCGGCGATCTGGCAGACCGGCACGCGAGGCGGCGAGAGCGCGGAAGAAATCGCCCCGGGCGCCGCTTTGCGGCCTGCGACATAGGTCTCCAATGCTGCAACCGACCAACACATCCTTCATCGCCGCCAGACCAGGGAACGCCAAACCATGAAGATCGCGAGTTTCAAATCTGGCTCGGTTGCGAGCTACGGCATCGTGACGGATGCAGGCGTGATCGACGCGGGACGCCGGCTCAAGGACTTTCCGACACTGAAGGCGTTGCTGTCCAAAGGATCGCTCGATGCCCTGAAGGCGCTGCGCAGCGAACGCGCCGATTACGCGCTTGATGACGTCGAGCTGCTGCCCACCGTGCCCGATCCCGACAAGATCCTTTGCATCGGCGTCAACTACGCCACGCATCTCGCCGAGAGCGGCCACCCGACGCCGCCGCATCCGATGATCTTCACCCGCTT
>JAEZEU010000333.1 GCA_023432885.1 Pseudomonadota bacterium
TAGCCGAGCTCGGCCATGGTCTTCACCAGGAGGATGCCGTCTGTGGTGTAGCTGGAAGGCATCAGCACGTCGGCATTCGCGGCCTTGAGCTGCTGTACCTCGGCCGACAGCGACGGCGAGTTGGCGCGGTACTTGATGTCGGTCGCGATCTTGTAGCCGCGCTCCTTGGCGAGCTTGAGCTGGGCATTGCCGGAATCGGTACCGAAAATGGTGTCCTCGTGGAACAGCGAGAGTGTATCGATCTTGGTGCCCTTCTTCTTCATGGCGTCGAAGAAGTCGAACATCGCCTGCGAGAACATCTCGTCATGCGGGGCAGCCCGGAAATAGAATTTCAGGCCGCGCCGGTGCAGGCTCGGCGAGGAATTGTCGGCCGACAGGAACGGAACGCCGTAGCGTTCGCAGATTTGGCTCACGGTCACGGCAACGGCGCTCTGATAGGTGCCGATAATGGCACAGACCTTTTCCTGCGTGATCAGGCGCTCGGCTTCGGCGCGCCCCTTCTGCGGGTCGGCCTGGTGGTCGGCGAACACCAGACGCACCTTGGCGCCGCCGAGGCCGGAGAGGCCCTCGCCCTTCGCCAGCGGCAGGTCGAAATCGTAGTTCTTGTTGATGATGTCGGCGGCCGTCTCGAACGCCTTTTGCGCATCGACGCCGATCTGCGCACTCGCGCCCGACAGGGGATAGATCACGCCGATCACGACTTCAGAAGCTTGCGCACGTGCACCTAGCGGCGCGAAGGCGGCAGCAGCGGTGGCGCCAAGCAGTACGTTACGGCGAGTTATCCTCATGGCAGTTCCCCTGTTGATCGAACGCTTTGGATGAAGCGGTTGAATAATGCAGTAAAGCCTCAATGATCGGCAGCAAGTGCCTGTCAAATCACCGCGAATTGCCTGTTCCTCAAGTCCGTGACCAGCATCAGTCCGGGCGAATGTGTGATTGCGAACGGAATTTTCGCACTGGCGATGACCGCCTGCGGAGTGACGCCGCAAGCCCAGAACACCGGTATCTCGTCGGCTCCGATCGGCACAGGATCGCCGTAGTCGGGTTGGTTGATGTCCTTGATGCCGATCACATGCGGGTGCGCGAGATGCACCGGCGCGCCATGCACGGCCGGATAGCGCGAGGTGATCTGGACCGCGCGAATCGCATCAGCCGGCCTGAACGGACGCATCGACACCACCATGGGGCCCGCGAACGGTCCGGATGATACGCATGCGATGCTGGTGCGATACATCGGGACACGCACCTTGTGCTCGATATGGCGCAGCGACAGACCTTCATCCATCAGCGCCTCCTCGAACGAGAAGGAGCAGCCGAGCACGAAGGCGACGAGGTCGTCGCGCCAGTGCGCCATGATATCGGCGGGTTCGTCCACGATCTCGCCGTCGCACCAGACGCGGTAGCGCGGCACGTCGGTGCGGATATCCAGGTCGAGGCCAAGCGCGGGAATCCGGGGGTCGCCAACATCGGACACGCCGATGATCGGGCATGGTTTCGGATTAAGCTGACAGAAGCGATGGAAGGCGCCGGCGAACTTCTCCGGCAGGATGGCGAGATTGCCCTGAACGAAGCCGTTGGCGACGTTCGAGGTGGTGACCGATTTGCCGGCCCGGAAATCCCGTCGCGCCTGCTCGCTCGGAAGCATCGGCCTGTCCCCGTCGGCTTGCTGCACTGCTACAAAAGCAGTCATGCGATCGACTTGCCTAAAGTTGGCCCAGTGAACCCCTCGCCTGCTATAATGTCTAATCTTGATTTTTGATCGAAATCGATAAGCAACATTTATCGAGAAGGCGGATGCCTCATGCTGGATTTCAAATCGATCGAGACTTTCCTCTGGGTGGTGAAACTGGGCAGCTTTCGCAGCGCCGCCCAGCGCATGAACACGACACAGCCCGCAATCTCGCAGCGCATCGCCCAGCTGGAGCGCGAAATGGGCGTGAAGCTCTTGAACCGCGATCGCCGCGTGGCCTCGCCAACGCCGAGCGGACGGCAGATGCTCGTCTATGCCGAGAAGCTGATCGCGTTGCGCGCCGAAATGATGACGGAGATCTGCGACCGGTCTGCGGTGCGGGGCGTGCTGCGGCTCGGCGTCGCCGAGACCATCGTGCACACCTGGCTGCCGCAACTGGTGAAGCGGGTGAACGAGGTCTATCCCAACCTTTCCCTGGAGATCGAGGTCGACATCACGCCGAACCTGAGCGCGCTGCTGCTCGCACAGGAAATCGAACTCGCCTTCGTGGTCGGACCGTTGTCTGCGCCCGACGTGCAGAGCCGGTCGCTATGCGACTACGACGTCAACTTCCTCGCCAGCCCCTTGCTCGGCCTCGGCAACGGCAAGCTGACCCGGCGCGACCTTGCGCGCTTCCCGATTATCACCTTTCCGCGCAAGACCCGTCCCTATGAGGCGATACGCGGCGTGTTCGACCGGCCCGACCTGCCGCCTATCCGGCTGCACGCCAGCTCCTCGCTCGCAACCGTGATCCACATGGCGATCGAGGGGCTCGGCATCGCCGTCATTCCTTCTGCGATCGTCGAGAACGAGCTGGCCGACGGGCGGCTGCAGCTGCTCAATACCGACGTGAAGCTGTCGGCCCTCACCTTCACGGCAAGCTGGCTCGCCTCGCCCGATACGGTCGCGATCGAACGCGTTGCAGACCTCGCGCGCCAGATCGCGCAGGCAAGCGCCGCGGTTGACGCGGCCGCGGCGGCGCGCCATTGAACTGGGAGGGAAAGAAGCCGGAAACACACCGCATGAGCCGAGCCGCCAGCAACCTGCAGATCGATCCTGTCCGCCTCTGGGACAGCATTCACGAGACCGCAAAGTTCGGAGCCACACCAAAGGGCGGCGTGCGCCGGCTGACCCTGAGCCAGGAAGACAAGCAGGTGCGCGACTGGTTCCGTAAAGCATGCGAGGATGCGGGCCTCGACGTGCATGTCGATACCCTAGGGTCGATGTTTGCCTTGCGCAAAGGCCGCGACATGTCGAAGCCGCCGATCGGGCTCGGATCGCATCTCGATACGCAGCCGACCGGCGGCAAGTATGACGGCGTGCTGGGCACGCTCGCAGCGCTGGAGGTAGTGCGCACGCTCAACGATGCCGGGATCGAGACGGAGGTCCCGATCTGTATCTGCAACTGGACCAACGAAGAAGGTTCGCGCTTTGCGCCTGCGATGATGGCCTCCGCAGCCTATGTCGGCGATTTCACCGTCGACGACATCTTGTCGCGGCGCGATGCCGAAGGTGTCACCGTCGCCCAAGCCCTGGACTCGATCGGCTATCGCGGGGCGACACCGGTCGGCACGCAAAAATTCTCCGGTTTTGTCGAGCTGCATATCGAGCAGGGACCGATCCTCGAAGCCGAGAACAAAACCATCGGCGTGGTCGATTCCGGCCAGGGCGTGCTGTGGTACGACGGCAGGATTGTGGGCTTCGAAAGCCATGCAGGTTCGACGCCGATGCCGCTGCGTCGCGATGCGCTGGCGACGTTGTCCGAAATCGTGCTGGCAATGGAGACCATTGCCAGCAAGCACGGGCCGAAAGCCGTCGGCACCATCGGCGAAGCTGTCATCGCAAAGCCGTCGCGCAACGTCATTCCCGGCGAAGTCGCCTTCACCGTCGATTGCCGCAGCGCGGATGCCGCCATCATGGATGCCCTCGACAAGGATTTGCGCTCGGCCGTCGCGGAGATCGCCGCGCGGCGCAAGGTCGAGGTGCAGCTTGATCTGGTCTGGCGCAAGCCACCGACGCATTTCAATGCAAAGTTCGTCGACGCAGTCGAGAGTGCCGCAAAGCAACTCGGCTATTCGCACCGCCGCATTACGTCGGGCGCCGGCCACGACGCCTGCAACCTCAACACCGTAGTGCCGGCCGCGATGGTGTTCGTGCCGTGCAAGGACGGCATCAGCCACAACGAGCTGGAAGACGCCACGCAAGCCGATTGCGCGGCCGGCGCCAACGTGCTGATGCATACGGTACTGGCGCTCGCCGGCGTCGCGTCCTGACAGTCGAAGAAACAAGAGGGGGAGAGTGCCGTGCGGGGTGTTTTTGTCGATGCCAATGAATCGCTGGCCGTGATCTTCGACCGGCTTCGCAAGTCAGATGACCCCGATGTCCGCGTTCACCGCGATCCCGATATCACCCCGGAGCAATATCCCGCCGTGCTGGACGGCGCCGCGATCGCGGTGGTCGACCACACCGCGCTACCGACGACAATCGCCAAGCAATGCAAGGGGCTGAAGGACGTCGTCTTCCTGGGTACCGGAGCCCGCAGCTACATGAATCCGGAAGAGCTGGCCGAACTCGGCATCTCCGTCCATCTGATCAAGGGCTATGGCGACACGGCGGTGGCGGAATCGGCGATCGCGCTGATGTGGGCCTCTGCGCGAGTGATCGCGATGATGGATCGCGAGATGCGCGCTGGAAATTGGCTGCGCGAGGAAGGCATGCAACTCACCGGCAAGACGCTCGGCCTGATCGGTTTCGGCGGCATTGCCGCAGAGGTCGCGCGCATCGCGCTCGGCAGTGGCATGAAAGTGATCGCCTGGAACCGTTCGCCGAGGAAATTTCAGGGCGTCGAATTCGTCGAACTGGATGAACTCATCGAACAAAGCGATGTGGTCTCGATCCATCTTCTGCTCAACGACGAGACCCGCGGCATGATCTCGCGCACCTGCATCGAGGCGATGAAACCCGGCGTCATCCTGGTCAACACCGCGCGCGCGGCTATCGTCGATGAAACAGCCATGATCGATGCTCTGAAATCCGGCCACATTCGCCACGCCGGCCTCGACGTCTTCAATGTCGAGCCGTTGCCGAAGGACCATCCGCTGACGAAGCTCCCGAACGTGACGCTGTCGGCACACTCAGCCTTCCGCACGCCCGAAGCGAGCGAAAATTTGATCTTCGCGGCGTGGGAGCACTGCCGAAGGATTGCGAACAAAAAGTAGAGCAAGCTATCCCAGCAAGAACCGGGCGAGGCTCGATTTCGCTGGAATAGCCTCGCGTGTATTTTTTCGATATCGATACTCATGCTGCTGCGGGGCCCTGCATGATCAGGCATTCCGCTTGTCTTACTTCAGGCAGATCCTGTCCTGTATCGAAATCAGCGAGGATTGGCGCGAGCACGCCGAACATTGCCTCCGCCTGGCCATTTGCGGAGTAAAGCTGCGCCAGTCCAACCGCGCTGCGCAGCTCGAATGTCCTGGTGTACTGGGTTCGCGCGATTTCCAGAGCCGTGCGGAAAGCGTCTTCGGCCACCGAAACGCCCCGCGGATCAAGACGCAGCAGAAGCTCAGCCCGGCTGCGATGGAGTTCTGCATCCAGCCAACGCTGGCCGGATCGCCCTGTCCAGGCAATCAGTTCCCGCAAAATTTCCAGTCCGCTCTCGACTTGCCCGGCCTCCGCATTCGCCACGGCAACCTGCATCCCCCAAAATGGCTCACAGAGGTAGCAGTCATTCTCGCGAAGGGATGTCCAGCCCTGGCGCATTTCTGCGAGCCCATCCTTTCGATCGCCGGCACGCCATTTTGCGAGGCCGGTCAGGAAACTGCCGGCGGCCACATACAACGGCATCGTGTGCTCGCGGGCGAGCGCGAGGGCAAGGATAGTATCCGTTTCCTGCAACATGCCCCCGCACAGCCCGTCGAAGACCGCCCTGTGAACCAGCGCATTGGCCTGGGAAAGCGCTCGCTTTTCTCCCGTGGCACGAACGGCCTCCGCAGCGAGCCCGCGCGCGCGGTCGATGCTGCCGAGCGGCCAGAGCACCAGTGCAAGGAACCTCATGATGACGAAGGGAAGGTCCAGCGCCGAGGCCTTGAAGATTGCGGGATCTGGTTCGGCCTGATAGATCGCGAGTGCCTGCTCAAGATGGAGCCGTGCATTGAGGTAATCGCCGCCGAACCAGCAGGTTACCCCGTTTGCCCAATGCGAGACGACTGCGGCTACCGGGGATTCCGGTCGGCGCCTCGCAGCGCTCATGATTGATTCCGCCAACTCCCGCATCGGCACGATCTCGCCGTGGGTCAACCATGCATTGAACAGGCCAGAATGGATCGGCGCTAGTTCAACGGGATCATCGATGTCGGCGGCGAACTGCCGGGCGCGCTTCCATGCTGCCACCGTTTCGGGAGCGTTGTGCCCAAGGCTGCCGCGTAGCGCGCGTCCATATTCGATTTGAAGCTGGAGCCGGCTCATGGTCCGGCCCGGTTCGTCGGGCAGCGCATCGGCGATGGTAACCGCCCTGCCGAAATGGGCGATTGCTTCCGTATATGCCGAGCGGCGCAATGCCTGCTGGCCGGCCTTGCGCCACCACTCGAGAGCTGCGCTACTCAGCCCCGCCTCAGTGAAGTGATAAGCCAGGACCTCCGGCTCGGTCTCGGCGACGACTGGAAATCTCTCGCGCAGCACATCGCCGATGTGCTTGCGGATCAGTTGCCGGCGGCTCTTGAGCAGGCTCTCATAAGCCGCCTCCTGGACCAGCGCATGCTTGAAGGTGTAGGTCGCCTCCGGCGGCGTCCCTCGTCGCAACAGCAATTCGGCCTCTTCGAGTTGCGCGAGCGCAGCATTCAGCGTCAGATCATCGCGCCCCGCCACGGATCGCAACAGCGTGTATGAGAAGTCGCGGCCGATGGCAGCGCCTATTTGTGCCACCTCCTTGACCGGCGCCAGACGGTCCAGCCGTGCCATCAGGGAGTCCTGCAATGTGGCTGGAATAGCGAGCGGCGGCAGGGGAATGTCGAGGCGATAGCGCCCGGCATCTTCCACGAGCAGTCCGGATTCCATGACCATTTTGGTCAGTTCTTCGACGAAGAGCGGAATGCCATCCGTCCGGTCGAGGATCTGCGTCATCATTTCGCGCGGCAGCCGGCGCCCGACGGTCACTTGCTCGACCAAAGCCCGGGTTTCCTGCCGGTCGAGCCGGTCGAGGCGAAGCAGGCCGGCGTTGGCGAGACCCGCCCAAGGCGGGTCGAACTCGGGCCGGAATGTCGCGATCGCGAGAACCGGCAGTGCCCTGATGCGGTCGACCGCGAGATCGAACAGTTCGAGTGTCGTCGCATCGGCCCAGTGCAAATCCTCGCATACGATCAGCAGTGGCTGCTGACGCGCCAGGCCTTCGAACTGGTCGAGCAGGGCAGCGAAGATCTGTCGCCGCAGTTGCGCCGGACTCAAGCCGAGCGGTGGATACCGCTCCCCGGTCGGTATCGAAAGAAGCGAGGCAATCAGCGGCGCTGCCTTGGCGCCTTGTCGCGATCCCCGCGCAAGCATCGCCTCAAGCTTGTCGAGCCTTTGCTCCGGCCTGTCCTGCGATGCGATGCCGGCGGCACGCTCGAGCTGGGTTGTGAAGGGATAAAGCGCACTGTTCGAATGGTAGGGCGAGCACTGATACCGCACCCGGCAGTGCGCCCCCAGCGCAGGGCTTTCCGTCAGCATTGCCACAAGGCGCGACTTGCCGATCCCGGCCTCGCCGCAGATCAGCACCACCTGGCCTTCGCCCCGCCACGCCAGTTGCTGGCGTGCCAGCACGAATTGAAGCTCTTCCTTGCGACCGACGAAGCCGACGGATCGCGCCGTTCGCACGGCCTCGAACCGGCTCTCGGATGCGGCAGCACCTTCAACCGCCCAGACCGCAAGCGGTTCCGAAATGCCCTTGACCTCGCGATAGCCAAGGTCGCGGAAGGTGAATAAATCGCCCAGCAGTCGGCGTGTCGACGCCGCAACAACAACCGCTCCCGGCTCCGCCAGGCTCTGTAGCCGGGCAGCAACGTTCGGCGTGTCGCCGACCGTCGCCTGTTCCTCGGATACGCGCCCGCTGGCGAGGTCGCCAACAACTACAAGCCCAGTTGCGATGGCGATTCGCAACTCGACCCGCTCCGGCACGCGCGTTTCGAGCTGTCTCACGGCAGAGATGATGTCGAGGCCGGCTCGCACCGCCCGCTCCGCATCGTCCTCGTGTGCGCGAGGATAGCCGAAATACGCGAGAATTCCGTCTCCCACAAACCTGGCAACGATGCCGTCGTAGGCGCCGATGACCCTCTCACAGGCAGTACGATAGACGCGTATCACCTCCCACATGTCTTCGGGATCAAGACGCGCCGACAGGGCGGTGGAGCCGACCAGGTCGCAGAACATGACGGTAAGGTGTCGGCGTTCGGCGACGGCTCGGTGAGCGGCAGTCAACTCGGCCTGATGCAATCCGGCAATGGCGCGAAGCATCTTGCGACGATGGCCGAGCAGGACCCCGAGCCTGTCGAGGTCCTCGTCCCTCAGCTCGGGAAGGACACTTACGTCGATCCCATTGTCGGCGAAACGCTTCGCGTATTGACCAAGCCCGAGCTCATCGAGCCATTGCGCAATCTGCTGCATTGGTTCCACCAAAGTGTGGTCGACAGCAGGACGAAGTTCAGCTCATAGCAGCGCAAGGTTATCCCAACATTTTCAGGATGGCACGTCTTTACTGACAATTCAGTTGCGATCACTTTCAAGTGGTGCGCAGCTACCCACGCGCTACCCAAGCAGAACATCGCACGGCGACGAGAACAAGTGGTTGCGGTGCGCTGACGAGCATCCAAGTGGCAAAGGCGACCGCCGTTCCAATTTTCAGAGCGCATTGCTAAATGCGATGCACGATTCGCACTTCGCTAATCCACCATTTCGGCCACCGCCTTGCCGCACGCGACCGTATCGGCATTGCCGCCGAGATCCCTCGTGCGCAGCGTGCGTTCGCCGAGCGTGCGTTCGATGGCGCCGACGATGGCGTCAGCCGCCTGCTTCTCGCCGAGATGCTCCAGCATCATCGCGCCCGACCAGATCATGCCGATCGGGTTGGCGATGCCCTGCCCCGCAATGTCGGGCGCCGAGCCGTGCACCGGCTCGAACACGCTCGGGAAATCGCCCTCCGGGTTGATGTTGCCCGACGGCGCGATGCCGATCGTGCCCGTGCAGGCCGGGCCGAGATCAGAGAGGATGTCGCCGAACAGGTTCGAACCGACGACCACGTCGAACCAGTCGGGATGCAGCACAAAATTCGCCGTGAGGATATCGATGTGATACTTGTCCCACTTCACCTTCGGATATTTCTTCGCCATCGCCTCCACGCGCTCGTCCCAATACGGCATGGTGATCGAGATGCCGTTGGATTTGGTCGCCGAGGTCAAATGCTTCTTCGGCCGCGACTGCGCCAGATCGAACGCGAATTTCAGGATGCGATCGACTCCGAGGCGGGTCATCACGGTCTGCTGCGTTACGAATTCACGGTCAGTGTCCGGGAACATGCGCCCGCCGACAGATGAATATTCGCCTTCGGTATTTTCACGAACTACCCAGAAATCTATGTCGCCCGGCTTGCGTCCTGCGAGCGGAGACGGCACGCCCGGCATCAGCCGGACCGGGCGCAGGTTGACGTACTGATCGAACTCACGTCTGAATTTTATCAGCGAGCCCCAGAGTGAAATGTGGTCCGGGATCTTGGCCGGCCAGCCGACGGCGCCGAAATAGATCGCATCATGCTTGCCGATCTTCTCCTTCCAGTCGGCCGGCATCATCTCGCCGTGCTTCTCGTAATAATCATACGAGGCAAAGTCGAAATGATCGAACTGGATGGTGACGCCATGCTTCTTGGCCGCCGCTTCGATGACGCGCAGGCCCTCTGGCATCACTTCCTTGCCGATGCCGTCGCCGGGAATAACCGCGATCCGATACTGTTTCTTGCTGCTCATCAAGAACTTCCTTGTGACTTGCCGGGCCGTCCGCGCCGCCTATTCTGGATACCCCTGCAATGACGCAAACTTCGTCGCCGCGCAACTCTGCAGTGCAACGTTGACTACGGCCGCATTCCCCTATCCATTTCGCCGTTCCTCCTCCGAAATCCGCCCAGCAAGAGAGAAAATCCATGGATCTGCATCTGCGCGGCAAGCGCGTCCTGATTACGGGCGCCTCCAGGGGCATTGGCGCGGCCGCCGCCGAAGCCTTTGCCGAGGAAGGCTGCCATCTGCGGCTTGCCGCCCGCACCGGCGACCGGTTGAAAGCGCTGGCCGACCGCCTGCGCTCACAGCACCAGATCGACGCCGCCACCCACGTCGCCGACCTGCGCAAGGGCGAAGACATCGCCCGCCTGGTGAAGGAGGCCTCCGACATCGACATCCTCGTCAACAATGCCGGCGACATTCCCGGCGGCTCGATTGACAAGATCGACGAGGCGACCTGGCGACACGCCTGGGAGCTGAAGGTGTTCGGCTATATCAACCTCACCCGCGCTATCTATGCGCAGATGAAGGCCCGCGGCGGCGGCGTGATCGTCAACGACATTGGCGCCGCCGGCGAAAAGTTCGACGCCAACTACATCTGTGGCAGCGCCGGCAATGCCGCGCTGATGGCGTTTACGCGCGCGCTCGGCGGCAAGAGCATGGCTGATAATATCCGGGTGGTCGGCATCAACCCGGGCCCGGTCGGCACCGACCGGCACGTCACGCTGCTCAAGACGCGGGCGAAGAACCAGCTCGGCGACGAGAACCGCTACAAGGAATTCCAGAAGGGCATGCCCCTCGGCCGCCCTGCGCACGCGCGCGAGATCGGCGATCTCATGGCTTTCCTGGCGTCAGACCGGTCGGGATATACATCGGGAGTGATCTTCACCGTGGACGGGGGGCATACCTCCGGGTGGAGCTGACTGCGGAGGGGGCGATCCGAAGCCTCGAACTATGGAGCGCACTTGCACGCCTGAGAATCTCGAGGTCCCAATGCGCAACTGCACATCTGGGATCCACGCTTCACGTGCCCGGAACGATAGTAAAGTCAAATCCGCTCGAAGGCCTGCCGGATCAGTGCGGTGATACGGCCGCTTGGCGAGATCATTTCGTCCAGGATAGTGAAGTGATCCGCGCCCGGGATTTCCTCATACGTTACCGGCAAGCCGTGTCTCGCGCGGTGGCCGGCAAAATCCGCAGTCTGCTTGCGCAAGAGCGGCAGCTCGGCGCTTCCGACCACCAGCGATAATGGCTTTGCCGGCCCGCCCGCTGGCATCATCGGCGAGTTGCGGCGCGACATCGCTGCATCGAGTTGCAGCTTTTCGTTGAGATAGGAGTGTCGGATGGGCTCGAGGTCGTAGATGCCGCTAATTGCCACGCCAGCGCGGACATGCTGGTTCGACAGCGCCATGGACGTGAGGTGCCCGCCGGCGGACCAGCCGCACACGAC
>JAEZEU010000349.1 GCA_023432885.1 Pseudomonadota bacterium
GCAAGCCCGTCATGGCCGATCACGTCGACGCCGAGCCGGGTCACCGCCTGGCGGATTTCGCTGTTGCGCAGCTTCAGGATCGACGACACCGCGCCGGGATTTTGTCCGGTCTGCAGCGCAGACAGCACGCGCAGCTCGGTCATTTCCAGCGCGTCGATATCGACCTCGATCTCCGACATGCGGAAGGAAATCTCGGGATCGTCGATGGCGCGCCCGGTGATCTCGGATTCGGCGAGATCGGAGATCGTGCGCAGCGCCTCACGCAGCTTGGCAGAGGCAATGCCGGCACCGCGCTCGAACTCGAGCAGATATTTGCCGTAGGTCCAGCCCTTGCCTTCCTCGCCGACGCGATTGGCGACGGGCACGCGAACGTCATCGAAGAACACCTGGTTGACTTCGTGATCGCCGCCGATGGTGAGGATCGGCCGCGTCGTGATGCCCGGCGTCTTCATGTCGATCAGGATGAAGCTGATGCCGTCCTGCTGCCGCTCGGTCTCGTTGGTGCGTACCAGCGCGAACATGCGGTTGGCGTGATGGGCATGCGTAGTCCAGATCTTGGTGCCGTTGATGATGTAGTGGTCGCCGTCGCGCACGGCGCGGGTCTTGAGTGAGGCGAGGTCCGAGCCCGATCCCGGCTCGGAATAGCCCTGGCACCAGTAATCCTCGCCGGAAAGAATCCGTGGCAGATAGAAATTCTTCTGCTCCGGCGAGCCGAAGCCGATGATGACGGGGCCGACCATCTTCACGCCCATCACGTTGACGTTGGGCACGCCGGCACGGGCGCATTCGGCCTCGAAAATCCAGCGCTGCGCCGGCGTCCAGTCCGGGCCGCCATGTTCCACTGGCCAGCCCGGCGCGCCCCATCCCTTCCTGTGCAGCGCGCGCTGCCAGGCCATGCCGATGTCGGGGTCGGAGAACACCGATGGCGTCAGCGCGGTCGCACGCTTCATCTCCTGCGTCAGGTTCGCGGCAATGAAGTCGCGAACTTCCTTCTCGAAGGCGCGTTCTTCGGTGCTGAAGGTGAGATCCATGGTTCGTTCCCCCTTATCCGGCGGTCCGCCCGCCGAGCGCGGCATGGCGGCGGTAATGATAGTTACTGCCGCCGAACAGCGTGTCGAAGGCGAGCAGGCGCTTGAAATAGAGACCGATGTCGAGCTCTTCGGTGACGCCCATGGCGCCGTGCAGCTGCACGGACTGCTCGGCGACGAAGCGCGCGCATTTGCCGATCTTGGCCTTCGCGCCCGAGGCGGCGCGGCTGCGAACCGCCGGCTCGGCATCGTCCATCAGCGCCGCACGAAGCGCCATCGAGCGCGCCTCGTCGCATTGCATCGCCATGTCGGCAAGGCGGTGGCGGATCACCTGGTTGGCCGAGAGCGGGCGGCCGAACTGCTTCCTGACTTTGGTGTACTCCAGCGTGGTATCGAGCAGTATCTGCATGATGCCGACAGCCTCCGCGCCGAGGGCAGCCATGGCGCGGTCCACCACCGCCTCGATCGCCGGCAGCGCATCGCCGCCATCGCCGAGCAGCGCATCATCCGGCAGTTGCACGTCCCTGATGTCGAGGCTGCAGGCGCGTCCGCCGCCGAGCCGCGGGTAATCGCGGAGCATTATGCCGGGCTCGCCCGCCGGAACAAGGAACAGGCAGAGCTTTCCGGACGAGCCGCTAGCCCCAACGAGGCGCGCCGAGACGATGATCTGGTTCGCGGCCCGGCCGTCGAGCACGGCGATCTTGTGGCCGTTCAGCCGCCATCCGTTCGGCGTCTTCGTCGCCGACGTCTCGACCTTGGCAAGATCGAAGCGCGCCGCGCGCTCGGCATGCGCCAAGGCGAGATAGAGCGAGCCTTCGGCGACCTTCGGCAGCAGTGCCGATTTCTGTGCATCAGTGCCGCAGGCAGCGATCAGTCCCGCACCGATCACGACGGTGGAGAGATAAGGCTCCGAGACCAGCCCGCGCCCGAACGCCTCCATCAGGATGCCGATTTCAACCGCGCCGCCGCCGAGTCCGCCGTGCTCTTCGGCAATCGGCAGCGCCAGCCAGCCAAGCTCGGCAAACTTCTTCCAGGTCGCCGCGCTGAAACCGTCGGGTTCTGCCGCGGACTTGCGGCGGTGGTCCGCGGTATAGGTCGTGCCGACAAACCGGTCGACGCTTTCGCGCAGCAGGCGCTGCTCGTCGCTGAGGGTGAGGTCCATCTTATGGCTTCGCTGTGGCTGACTTTCGCACGGAAGGATGCAGGCCCGAGGGGTCCACCACCATTCCGAATTCCTGGAGATTATGCGCGTGGCAGAGCTGATGCAGCGCAAAGGCCTGTTCGATCGCGGCAGGCTGTCCCATCACGTCGACAGAGCGGTTGACCGCTTCCTTGGTCAGCTTCAGCGCAAAGGAAGGCTTTGCCGCGATCCTCTCGGCGAGCTTGTGCACGAACGAGGAAAGCCCCTCGCGCGGCACCACATGATTGACCATGCCGAGCCGGTGCGCCTCCTCCGCGGTCCAGACATCGGCGGTGAACAGCATTTCCTTCGCCTTGCGCGGCCCCAGTTCCCAGGGATGCACGAACCATTCGACGCCGCATACGCCCATGGTCACCACCGGATCGCAGAACTCGGCGTCGTCGCTCGCGACGATGAGATCGCAGGCCCAGGCCAGCATCAGTCCGCCCGCGATGCACTTGCCGTGCACCTCCGCGATCGTCGGCTTGGCCAGGTTGCGCCAGCGCCGTGTGATCTGCAGATATATTTCCTGCTCGCGCGCGAAGCGGCCATGCGCGTTCGGCTCGGCGAAGCCGCCCCAATTTCCGACAGGTGGAAAATCGACGCCCGCCGCATTCTTGCCGCCGGGGCGAAGGTCGTGGCCGGATGAAAAATGCGGGCCGTTGCCGGCGAGGATGATGACCTTGACCGCGTCGTCCTGCACCGCCTGGTCGAATGCGGCATTGAGGTCATAGGTCATCTGAAGGTTCTGCGCGTTGCGCGCCTCGGGCCGGTTCATCACGATCCGCGCAATGCGCGGGTCGGGCCGCTCCACCAGAATGGTTTCGAACTCCATGGGCCCTCGCGTCTCCTCTTTTTGTTATCGGGCCATGTTGTTATTTCGGTGGACGATAGGCAAGGGCGCAAGTGACGCAAATCGCTCGCGCCGTCATTCCGGGGGCGGTGCGGAGCATAGAAGCCGGAGATTTCGGGTTTCCAGGGAGCGCAAGGTCGCCCCATGGCTCACGCTTCGCGTGCCCGGAATGACGGGTTGAACCCATTCTGCTAGCCTGCCGACAAATCATGCCGGGAGAACAATATGCGCAAGCTTTTCACTGTTCTGGCGATCCTGTCGTGCCTGAGCCTGACCAACTGCGGCTACAACGCCATCCAGTCCAATGATCAGCAGGTCAAATCGAGCTGGTCGGAAGTGGTCAACCAGTACCAGCGCCGCGCCGATCTGGTGCCGAACCTCGTCAACTCCGTGAAGGGTTTTGCGCAGCAGGAAAAGGACGTGCTGCTGGGCGTCACCAACGCGCGCGCCAAGGTCGGCAGCGTCCAGGCGACGCCCGAGGTTCTGAACGATCCTGCGGCCTTCCAGAAGTTCACGCAGGCGCAAGGAGAGCTCACCAGCGCGCTTTCGCGGCTGCTGGTCCTCACCGAAAATTATCCGCAGCTCAAGTCGGATGCGCTGTTCAGGGACCTGATGGCGCAGCTCGAAGGCACCGAGAACCGCATCACCGTGGCGCGCAACCGCTACATCAAGGCAGTGCAGGAATACAATGTCGGCATTCGCACCTTCCCGAACAACCTGACCGCCATGGCATTCGGCTACAAAGAGAAGCCGAACCTCTCGGTCGAGAACGAGAAGGAAATCTCCGTCGCGCCGAAGGTGGACTTCAACCCGACGCCGGCACCCAGCAAGTAAGCGCGCGGGCGGCGACCTCGGATGAAGCTGCTGCGAGCCTTTCTGTTGGCGCTGCTGCTGGGCTGGGGGCTTGCGGCCCTCGCGCTGGTTGCGGTGCCGCAGCTTACCGGGCGCGTGGTCGACCAGACCGGCACACTTTCCGATGGCGATATCGCGCAGCTCACCCAGAAGCTCGCTGATCTGCAGGCTCGCAAGGGCAGCCAGATCGCGGTCCTGATCGTGCCGACCACGCAGGGCGAGCCGATCGAGCAGTTCTCCTTGCGTGTGGCGGAAGCGTGGAAAGTCGGCCGCAAGAAGGTCGATGACGGGGCGTTGCTTGTGGTTGCCAAAAACGATCGCCGCTTGCGCATCGAGGTCGGCTATGGCCTGGAAGGCGTGCTTACCGATGTCACCACCAAGCGCATCATCGATGAGGATATCACGCCGAAATTCAAGGACGGCGATTTTGCCGGCGGCATTTCCGCCGGCGTTGGCCGCATGATCGGTCTCGTCAATGGCGAGAAGCTGCCCGAGCCGGCGCCGCCGCAATGGGACGGTCCCAATTTCGAAGACGTGTTCAATCCGTTTTGGCTGTTCTTTGCCTTCGTCGTCAGCAGCATGTTGCGTGGCGCGCTGGGACGGTTGCTCGGCTCCGTCGCAACCGGGGCTTTCGTCGCGGCGCTTGCCTGGTTCCTCGTTGGAAGTTTCGGAGTAGCGCTTGCCGTCGGCGTGCTGGCGTTCATCATTGCCATCTTCCTGGATCTCGTGCCGTTGAGCGGCGGCGGCAGAGGCGGGAACACCTGGTCAACCGGCGGAAGCAGGGGTGGCGGCTGGAGCAGCGGCAGCTCCAGCAGCAGCGGCGGTTTCAGAGGCGGCGGTGGCAGCTTCGGTGGCGGGGGCGCATCGGGGAGTTGGTAGCATGGGCATCGGACGCATCTTCCGACATCTTCTCGAGCATCGCTGGCGCGAGCGGCGCATCTTTCCGCCGAGAACGCTTGCGCGTATTGAGGCCGTCATCAAGGCCGGCGAGGCCACGCACGCCGGCCAGATCCGCTTTGTGGTGGAGGGCGCACTCGACGGAATGCCGTTGTTCCGCAACCAGCCGGCGCGCGAGCGGGCGATCGACGTCTTTTCGCAGCTGCGGGTCTGGGACACCGAGCATAATAACGGCGTGCTGATCTATCTGCTGCTGGCCGACCGCGACGTGGAGATCATCGCCGACCGCGGCATCAACGCGAAGGTCGGCACCGCCGGTTGGGAAAACATCTGTGCCGTCATGGAAAAGGAATTCCGCGCAGGTCTGTTCGAGCATGGGGTCATCAGGGGCATCGATGAGGTCTCGCGCGTGCTGGCGCAGCATTTCCCGCCCGAACCTGGCACGCCAAATGAACTTCCCGACGCGCCGGTGATGTTGTAGCGGCGGCGTGAGATTTTGCGTGGCATCGTGCATTCGGGTTGGGCTAGGGTCCGAGCCAATGAAAAAAGCCAGGGGAGACCTGCCGATGTATCGCCGCGAATTCTTGAAAACTGCTGCCGTATTGCCGATGGCGCCGGCTGTATTTTCCAGTGGCGCATCCGCGCAGGGAGCGGCGTATCCATCCCGCAATATCACCATGATCGTGCCGTTCCCGGCCGGCGGCCAGGCCGATCTCGCGGCGCGGCCGGTGGCATTGGCGATGGAGAAAATCCTCGGCAAGGCCGTGATCGTCGACAACCGTGCCGGCGGGGGTGGCGGTTCGGTCGGCAATGCCGCCGCTGCACGCGCCGAGCCGGATGGCTACACGCTGCTGATGACGCTGTCCTCGCTTGCCGTGCTGCCGGAGGCCGACCGGCTCTTCGACCGGCCGGTGGCCTATGAGGTCTCGCAATTCGCGCCGGTCGCGCGTGTGCTCGCCGACCCGACGCTGCTCGCGGTGCCGGCCTCCGCGCCCTGGAAGACCCTGCAGGAGTTCGTGGAAGACGCCAGGGCCCGGCCGGGGCAAATTCCCTACGGCTCCTCCGGTCCCTACGGCACGCTGCATATCGCGATGGAGATGTTTACGGCCAGCGCCGGCATCAAGCTCATGCATGTGCCGTTCCGCGGCGCCGCCCCGGCGCTGACCGGGCTGCTCGGCGGCACGGTGCAGGCGCTGGCTTCCGCGCCGGGCGTCCTGAAGCAGCAGGCCGCCGATGGCAAATTGCGCGTGCTCGCCAACTGGGGCGCCGAGCGCATCGCGGCCTTTTCGAGCCTGCCGACCTTCAAGGAACTCGGCTACAAGGACGTCGAGTTCTATATCTGGGCCGGTCTCTTTGCGCAGGCCGCGCTGCCCGCGCCGATCATGGCGCAGTTGCGCAAGGCGGTGGCGGAGGCGGTGAGGACGCCGGAAGTGACGAAGACCTTCGAGGCCGCCGGCAGTCCGGTTGCCTATCTCGACGCGCCGGAATTCTCAACATTCGTTGCGGATGACAGCGCACGGCTGATCGCGGCCGTGAAGAAGATCGGCAAGGTGGAGTAGTCCTTCACGTGCGGTCGGGCGCAACAACCTTGCAGGGCCTCGTTCGTCGGGCAGGCTTCGTGCGGGTGTGCGCTGGGACAGATGCGTGCCTGGTCTAGGCCTGCGCTTCGGCCGGCGCCTGGCAGACGTCCACCCATTCCGCGTTGGTCAATTCCGCCATCCGCTGCGGTGTGATCCGCACCGCGCTGTGAGTGGAGCCGGCCGCCGGCACCACGATATCGAAGGCCTTCAGCGAGACGTCGCAATAGACCGGCAGCGGGGATTTGAGCCCGAACGGGCAGACGCCGCCGACCTCATGGCCGGTGATGGCGGCGACCTCGTCTACGCCCAGCATCTTCGGCTTGCCGCCGAAGGCTGCCTTCACTTTCTTGTTGTCCATGCGCGCCGTGCCGC
>JAEZEU010000370.1 GCA_023432885.1 Pseudomonadota bacterium
GTGGTGGCCGATCCGCAAGTGCGGGCGCGACGGCGGGCGCTGGAGGCGCGTGCGCGCGGCGAGACCGTGGACGAGACAGCGGTGCTCGCCGATATCATCAAGCGAGATGAGCGCGACCGGAACCGGGCCGTGGCCCCCTTGAAGCCTGCTCCGGACGCGCACACGCTGGACAACTCCAATCTCGACATTGAAGCAGGCGTTCGCGCCGCGATTGCAATCGTCGAGGCTGTTCGCGCCGGCAGGGAGCCGACGTCCTAGCGGGTCTTTTCCCGACGGGGTCAGCAACCCCTTGCGGCAACCACAGCCCCTCGCGGATTGCGAGCGTTAAGGACCCGTAAACGGGCCGTTTTTGCTTGCCGCCACGGGATCGGAGGGCTATATCAGCGCGTCCGGGCTGCCCCCGATGCGATCAGGGCCGTCCGAGCGGGCCGGTCAGGAATTTCAACACCCCTGCCGTCATCTGGAGGAAGCCCGCTCCCCGTCTTGCACGCCGGCATGTGGCCGGCACGTCCAGGGCCCCGGAGAAATCAACGTTATCGTATTGGCAGCCCTGCTGCCGGCCCGCTTTTGCGCCTCCCGCAACAAGCGGCGACCGGGTTTGCGGAGCCCGGCACTGCCCATGCGATGCGCCCATCAACCCCTCAGGCTGGCAAGTACCCCGCATTTGGAGAACATATGGCTTCGAATACCGCTTCTTCCCTCAACCCCACCCGCGACGATTTCGCGGCGATGCTCGACGAATCCTTCGGCGGCGGAAACCTGCAGGAAAGCTCCGTCATCAAGGGCAAGGTCGTCGCAATTGAAAAGGACATGGCCGTCATCGACGTCGGTCTGAAGACCGAAGGCCGCGTGGCGCTGCGCGAATTTTCCGGTCCCGGCCGCGAAAGCGATCTGAAGGTCGGTGATGAAGTCGAGGTGTTCCTCGACCGCATCGAGAACGCCCTCGGCGAGGCCGTGCTGTCGCGCGACAAGGCGCGCCGCGAAGAGAGCTGGGGCAAGCTGGAGAAGGCATTCCAGAACAACGAGAAGGTCAACGGCATCATCTTCAACCAGGTCAAGGGCGGCTTCACCGTCGACCTCGACGGCGCCGTCGCCTTCCTGCCGCGCTCGCAGGTCGACATCCGTCCGATCCGCGACGTTGCGCCGCTGATGAACAACACGCAGCCGTTCCAGATCCTCAAGATGGATCGCCGCCGCGGCAACATCGTGGTGTCGCGCCGCACGGTCCTGGAAGAGACCCGCGCCGAGCAGCGCCAGGAACTGGTGCAGAACCTGGAAGAGGGTCAGGTGATCGACGGCGTCGTCAAGAACATCACCGATTACGGTGCGTTCGTCGACCTCGGCGGCATCGACGGCCTGTTGCACGTCACCGATATCGCCTGGCGCCGCGTCAATCACCCGACCGAGGTGCTGACCATCGGCCAGACGGTGAAGGTCAAGATCATCAAGATCAACCACGAGACCCACCGTATCTCGCTCGGCATGAAGCAGCTGCTGGACGATCCGTGGCAGGGCATCGAGGCGAAGTATCCGCTCAACGCGCGCTTCACCGGCCGCGTCACCAACATCACGGACTACGGCGCCTTCGTCGAGCTGGAACCGGGCATCGAAGGCCTGATCCACGTCTCGGAGATGTCGTGGACCAAGAAGAACATGCACCCCGGCAAGATCGTCTCGACCTCGCAGGAAGTCGAGGTGCAGGTGCTGGAAGTCGATTCCGTCAAGCGCCGCATCTCGCTCGGCCTCAAGCAGACCATGCGCAACCCCTGGGAAGTCTTCATCGAGAAGTTCCCGGTCGGTTCGACCGTCGAGGGCGAGGTCAAGAACAAGACCGAGTTCGGCCTGTTCCTGGGTCTCGAGGGCGACGTCGACGGCATGGTGCACCTGTCCGATCTCGACTGGAAGCTTCCGGGCGAGCAGGTCATCGACAACTACAAGAAGGGCGACGTCGTCAGGGCCGTGGTGCTCGACGTCGATGTCGAGAAGGAGCGCATCTCGCTCGGCATCAAGCAGCTTGAAGGCGATCCTTTCGCGGAGCCCGGCGACGTCAAGAAGGGCGCGGTCGTGACCTGCGAGATCACCGACGTGAAGGAAGGCGGCATCGACGTGAAGATCGCCGGCACCGACTTCACCACCTTCATCAAGCGTTCGGAACTGGCGCGCGACCGCAACGACCAGCGCCCCGAGCGCTTCGCCGTCGGCGAGAAGGTCGATGCCCGCGTCATCCAGTTCGACAAGAAGGCCCGCAAGGTCCAGGTGTCGATCAAGGCGCTGGAAGTGGCCGAGGAGAAGGAAGCCATCGCGCAGTACGGCTCCTCCGATTCGGGCGCGACGCTCGGCGACATTCTCGGCACCGCGCTCAAGAATCGCGGCGAGAACAAGTAAGCGGCGCGGTTCATCTGCGTTGTCGCAAATCAGAGGCTCCGGTTTCGACCGGGGCCTTTTTTCTTCATCTCCCGCAAGGGGAGAAGGAAGAAGGGAGGGCCTTGTTTTCTTCAAATTGCGCCGCAATTGATGTAATTGGATAAGCCGATAATTACGTTGCGCAGGCAAAAGCGCCGCCACGTTCCTTCAGGAGAATTCGATGTCGCTGGATTCGGACATCATCGTCGATCGCCGCAGGATTCGCCGCAAGCTGACGTTCTGGCGTGTGGCCGCCGCGCTGGTGGTAATCGGCGCCTTGGCAGCCGTCGGCCTGACCGTCACCCCTGGCGCCCGCGGCTCGCTGGCGACCACGCATTCGATCGCGCGCGTGAAAATCGACGGCCTGATCCGCAGCGACGCCGATCGCGTCCAGGCGCTGGAGCAGCTGGAGAAGTCGCAAACCGCCGCTGTCATCGTGCACATCAATTCGCCCGGCGGCACCACCGCCGGATCCGAGCAGCTCTACGACGCGCTGATGCGGCTGAAGGCGAAGAAGCCGCTGGTAGTCGTCGTCGAAGGGCTTGCCGCCTCGGGCGGCTACATCACCGCCATCGCGGCCGACCACATCATCGCGCAGCAGAGCTCGCTGGTCGGTTCGATCGGGGTGCTGTTCCAGTTTCCGAACTTCACCGAGCTGATGAAGACGGTCGGCGTCAAGGTCGAGGAGATCAAGTCCTCGCCGCTGAAGGCAGCGCCGAACGGCTTTGAGCCGACGAGTCCCGAGGCGCGTGCCGCCATCGACGCGCTGGTGAAGGATTCTTACGCTTGGTTCCGCGGCCTCGTGAAGGAGCGCCGCGGCATGGATGACGCCCAGATCGAAAAAGTCGCCGACGGTCGCGTGTTCACCGGCCGCCAGGCGGTCGAGCTGAAGCTGATCGACGCGCTCGGCGACGAAAAGACCGCGGTCGCGTGGCTCGAGGCGAACAAGGACGTCAAGAAGGGCCTGCCGATCCGCGACTATAAGCTGCAGCCCCGCTTCGGCGACCTGACCTTCTTGCGCACGGTCACTTCCATCACCCTCGATGCCATCGGCCTTGGCAACATCGCGCGCCGGGTCGAGCAGACCGGCGTCGGCCAGGCGATCGATCGGCTGTCGATGGATGGCATGCTGGCGCTCTGGCAGCCCGCCGCCTCCAATTGAGGGGCAGAAACTACCCTCTGGCGCGCCATACCCGCATAGCTTGTATTGTGACAGGGCCGTCCCGGGCCCTTTGTCACGCCTTTTCGCGCCGCCCAAAACGGATTTAGCGTCTTGACAGTTCAAGGCATTTTCACGGAAATGGCTGACCTAAACGGTCCCGGGTCCATTCCTCGATGATCAAATCCGAACTCGTTCAGCGTATCGCCGAGCACAACCCGCACCTCTACCAGCGGGATGTCGAGAACATCGTCAACGCGATCCTCGATGAGATCGTGGCAGCGCTGGCGCGCGGCGACCGGGTCGAGTTGCGCGGCTTCGGCGCCTTCTCGGTCAAGCATCGCCCGGCGCGCGCGGGGCGCAATCCGCGTACCGGCGCCCATGTTCCGGTCGACCAGAAGAGCGTGCCGTTCTTCAAGACCGGCAAGGAAATGCGCGAGCGGCTGAACCGGGACCCGGTCGCATCAGAGGCCGGCAGTTAAGCGTTTTCCGCCGGCCCTGCAGCCGGGCGGCAGTTGCGCCGGACCCGCGGAAAACAGGTAGCTCCCGGCCTCGATTCAGACGGGAGATGGTCATGCGAAAATTCCTTACCGCGCTGGTCGTCATT
>JAEZEU010000253.1 GCA_023432885.1 Pseudomonadota bacterium
AGGTGCAGCGCGCTTGGCATCCGGCAGGAGATCCAGCAGCATCGACAAAGCGGGCTTCATGGTGGCGACGATGCTGGTGCCGCGTGGCGTCACTGCGGCGGCGGTTGGGTCGTCGGTGATCTGGAAAATGGTTGTGCCGCCGTCGAAGATCGAAGCGTGGCCCTCAACGTGAAAAGTAAAGACAGGCGCGCCGATCACCACGACGAGGTCATGCTCGCTCAGCGCATCGGAAAGCTGTGCGGGCGAGGCGTGCAGGAAGCCTGCAAATTGCGGATGCCGTTCCGGGAAGGAGCAGCGCGCCGAGAACGGGCTGACCCAGACGGCGGCTTTCGCTCTCTCCGCCACCACCACCATGAGATCGACGGCCTGCGCACGATCGACGCCGGGGCCGACAACGAGCGCAGGACGCTTGCTCTCTGCGATCGCCGACGCCAGCGCCTTCATCGAGGCGGGATCGGGGCCCAGCTCGCGGCTGACCTGGCGGGCCTCGACCGGCGCGGTCGCATGCATCCAGTCGTCGATCGGCACTGAGACGAAGGTCGGCCCGCAGGGCGGCTGCATCGCCGTGTAATACGCACGCGCGATCGCGGCCGGCACGTCTTCCGGCCGCGCCGGCTCGACGCTGTATTTCACGTATGGCCGCGGGAACTCCGAAGCGCGCTCGGCCTGGAGAAACGCCTGCAGCGGCAGGATCGAGCGCGCCTGCTGGCCTGCGGTGATCACCAGCGGCGTCTGGTTGCGGTATGCGGTGTAGATATTGCCGAGCGCGTTGCCGACGCCGGCAGCCGAATGCAGGTTGACGAAGCCGGCATTGCGCGTCGCCTGCGCATAGCCGTCCGCCATGCCGATGCAGGAGGCCTCCTGCAGGCCCAGCACGTAGTCTATGTCGCCGGGCCAGTCGGCGAGGAACGGCAATTCGGTCGAGCCGGGATTGCCGAACACCTTTGTGATGCCGAAGGCGCGCAAGAGGCCAAAGGTAGCGTCCTTGACGGTGACGGACTTTGTCTTGGCTGGTTTGCGCGACGACACTGCGAATTCCTCACGAGTTCGGCTCGAAGAAAGTAGCTCGTCATGCCCGGGCTTGTCCCGGGCATCCACGTCCTAGTGGTAGGCCGGCAAGAAAGGCTTGGATGGCCGGGACAAGCCCGGCCGTGACGACTTGGTTTGACGGCGCATGAACCTCACCAAGTCGCCACCCCCTTCATGGTCGGCTGTCCTTCCGCGTTCGCGGTCCACAAATCCATGCCGCCCGAGCCATTGTCATTGGCATTGACCGAGAACTCGCTGCCTTCGATCAGCGGTTGCATGCCGCGATAGACGAATTTCTTCGGCGGCTTGCCGCCGTTCAGCTTCGCCGCGAATTCGATGATGAACGAGGCCTGCAGGGGCCCGTGGACCACCAGCCCCGGATAGCCCTCGACCTTGGTGACATAGTCGCGGTCGTAATGGATGCGGTGGCCGTTGAAGGTCAGCCCCGAATAGCGAAACAGCAGCACGGGATCGGAGATGTGGCTCTCGCGGTGCTTTGCCGGCGGCGGTGGAGGCGGGGATTTGGGCGCCGTCTGCGGCCCGCTGGTCGCCTCCCGATAGACGACGTCCTGGCGCTCGCGGATCGCGATGCCGCGGGGCGTGGTGATTTCATGATGGACCGCGACAAAGCACAGCGTGCCGGTGGAGCCGCTTTTCAGCGTCACGTCGGAAATGCGCGAGGCGCGCTTCACCTCGTCGCCGACGCGCAGCGGTTCGATGAACTGAAGCTCGCCGCCGGCCCACATCCGCCGCGGCAGCGGCACCGGCGGCAGGAAGCCGCCGCGGGTGGGATGCCCGTCCTGGCTCAGCTGCGACATCGCAAACACCGGCGGCGCCAGGCACCAATGTGTCGTGAAGGGCGCGGCATCGCCCGCCTTCGGCTGGCCGATCTCCTGAAACAGCGTCGCACGCAGGCCCTTGACGAGTTGCGCCGTGACGATGTCGGTCGCTTCCTCGGTACGGCCGATCCATTGCCGCAGGTGATCGATGTCGGGCTTTTCGCCCGCGATGGCCGGAGCGCTCATGACGACTTCCTGACAGATTGAGGTTTGGGAAATTCGCGGTGATCGCCGATCCCGGGCACCGCGCCATATTTGCGCGGCTGGCCGACGACGATCATGGCCGGCGCAGGATAGCTCACCTTGCCGTTCGGCGTGTCCACCTCGATGCGCCGCAGATGCGGATGCGTGGAAAGGTCGGCCATCGTGTTCACTTCGGCGAAAGCGATATCGGCCTCGGCCAGCTTCTCCAGCAGTTCAGCGCGCGAAAGCCTGGCAAAGCTGTCCGCCACCGTCTTGTCTGTGAGCGCACGGTTGCGCACGCGCTCGACATTGTTGGCAAAGCGCGGATCATCGGGCAGGCCGGGCTGGCCCAGCACGACCGCGCACAGCTTCTTCCATTCGCGCTCGCTCTGGATCGAGATCAGGACATCCTTGCCGTCCTTGGAGCGGAACACGCCATAGGGGGCGACCGAGGGATGGGCGAGGCCCATGCGCTGCGGCGGCTTGCCGTCCTCGGCATTGAGCAGCGGCACCGTGCACCAGTCCGCCATCACGTCGAACATCGAGATGCGGATGTCGACGCCCTTGCCGGTGCGCCCGCGGCCGATCAGCGCCTCGAGGATCGCGGCGTGCGCCGTGGCGCCGGTCGCGACGTCCACGATCGACATGCCGACGCGCGAGGCGCCTTCCGGTCCGCCGGTGATCGAAGCAAGCCCGCTCTCGGCCTGGATCAGAAGATCATAGGCCTTGCGGTGCGCATAGGGGCCTTCGTCGCCGTAGCCCGTGATGGTGCAGGTGATCAGCGAGGGATAATCCTTGCGCAGCCGCTCCAGCGTGAAGCCGAGCTTGTCCATCGAGCCCGGCTTCAGGT
>JAEZEU010000405.1 GCA_023432885.1 Pseudomonadota bacterium
CGGTTTTCCGGCACATAGGCGATGCCATGCGAGGTGATGACATGCTGGGCCATGCCGTCTATGCGCGTGCCGTCGAAGGTGACGGTGCCGGAGCGCGGCCGCTCGGCGCCCGCGATGGATTTCAATAGCGTCGACTTGCCCGCGCCATTGGCGCCGGCGACGCAGACGATCTCGCCTTTGGCGACCTCGATCGAGACTGCGGAGATCGCGACCAGACCCTGATAGGCGGTCGTGACTTCATGCACCGAGAGCATGACGATCTCCAAGATAGGCCGTGATCACCTTCGGGTCGCGCACCACCTCGGTGGGCTTGCCTTCAACCAGCACCTTGCCGAGATCGAGCACGATGGCGCGATCGACCAGCGGCATCACAATCTCCATCACATGCTCGACCATCAGCACGGTGACGCCGGTCGCGCGCACCTTGCGGACCAGTTCGACTCCCCGCTGCGCCTCGATCGGCGTAAGTCCCGTGAGCACCTCATCGAGCAGCAGCAGCTTCGGCTCGGTCGCAAGCGCGCGCGCCACTTCGAGGCGGCGTTTCTCCGACGGAATGAGGTCGCTCGCCAGCACCTCGGCGCGCGCAGCAAGGCCGCAGAAGTCCAGCACCTCATACGCCTTCTGCCGGGCCACGCGCATCACTGTGTTGCGGATCAGTGCGCCGACGATGACGTTATCGATCACAGTCATGGTCTCAAAGCTTTTCACGACCTGGAACGTGCGGCCGATGCCGCGCTGGCAGCGCTCGGCCGCCGGCAATCGTGTCACGTCCTCGCCATCGAAGATGATGGTGCCCTGCGTCGGCGGCAGTACGCCGGCAATCAGGTTGAACAGCGTCGACTTGCCGGCGCCGTTCGGGCCGATCAGGCCGACGATCTCGCCGCGCCCAACCGAGATCGATACGTCACTGTTGGCGACGAGGCCGCCGAAGCGCTGCCACACGCCGCGGGTTTCGAGAAGAGGCCTGGTCATCGCACCGCCTCCTTGCGCTTGCCCGCAAACAGCCCGACCAGGCCCTGCGGCCGGGCCAACGAGATGGCGATGATCAGGCCGCCATAGACGATCAGGTCGACGCCGCGGCCGGAACCTCCGATGAACGATCGCGTCAGCTCGGTGAGCGGAATCAGAATCACCGCGCCCAACATCGGTCCCCACAGCGTGCCTATGCCGCCCAGCACTGCCGGCAGGGCCATCAGCAGCGAGAACTGGAAGCCCATCACGCTTTCGGGGTCGATATAGGATACGAACTGGGCATAGAAGCTGCCACCGACCGCGACGAGGAAAGCCGAGACGGCAGCGGCGCCCATCTTGGAATCGAACACGACGACTCCGAGGCTCTCGGCGGCTTCCGGATTGTCTTTCACCGCGCGCCACCAGAAACCCCATTTGGAATCTTCCAGCCACCAGGTGACGAACCAGGCGACGCAAGCGAGCGCTAAGGCGAAATAGAAATACGGCAGCTTGCTGCGGGTGAACTGGAATTTCAGCCAGCTGTCACCTCGGATCGGAATGTCGATGCCGAGCGCTGCCCCCGCCCAATCCCAGTTGTGGAACAGCAGCAGGCCGATCTCCGCAATGACGATGGTGGCGATGACAAAATAATGGCCGCGCAGGCGGAAGCAGGGATAGCCGAGCACCATCGCGATGAGAGCGGAAATCACCCCGCCCCCCAGCATGCCGAACCACGGCAGCACGCCGAACTTGGTGAACAGCAACGCGGTCGTGTAGGCGCCGAGCCCGAAATAAAGCGCGTGTCCGAGGGATATCTGCCCGCAATAGCCGGAAAGGATGTTCCAGCTCTGCGACAGCGCGCCCCACATCAGCGTGAGGACCATGATGTTCTGGACATAGACGTCCTTGACGAACAGCGGTGCGAGCGCGGCGAGTGCAGCCAGGATGGCTGCCACGATGAGGTCGCGGCGGCGGCGTTGGGCGAAGCTCGTATCCATCACATCGACCCGAACAGGCCGCGCGGCCGGATGAATACGACCAGGAGATAGACGGCGTAGATGCCGACCGATTTCAGCGAAGGCGGCAATACGAGCGCGGTGGCAGCCTCGACGAGACCGACGATGATACCGCCGGCAAACGCGCCGAACACGCTGCCGAAGCCGCCGAGCGCCACCGTAACATAGGCGATCAGTGCAAACGACGCGCCGACATCAGGATAGATGTAGAAGAAGATCGCCATGATCGCGCCGGCGAGTCCCACCAGGGCCGCGCCGAGGCCCCAACCCAGCGCGAATACCCTGTTCTTGTCGATGCCGACCAGCGCCACGGCGCCCGCATCCTCACGTGTCGCTTCAAGCGCACGGCCGAAGTCCGTCCGGTGGATGAAGAAATAGAGCGCGACGAAGGCGGCGATCGCGACGAGCGCGCCGACGAGCTGCGGCTGCGGCAGGAAGATGCCGCCGATCGAGACGGTCTTGCCGCCCAGCCACGAATGGGTGACGCTGCGATAGTCCGGCGTGAAGAAGAACTGGGCGAGGCCACGCATGACGATCGCAAGGCCGAAGGTCGAGAAGATCTGCACCATGCCGGCGTTGGCCTTGGCCCGCACGGCAAAGCGCACAATCAGCAGGTAGACCGCCGCGCCGAATACGAACAGGGCTGCCGCCGTAAACGGAGCAGACAGCAGCGGATCGACGGCGAAGAACGCGAAAAGGAAGAACGTCACGTACATCGCCGCCATCAGGAACTCGCCGTGGGCAAAGTTGACGACGTCCATCAGGCCGAAGATGAGTGCAAGCCCCACGGCAATCAGTCCGTAGAGCAACCCCATCAGGAGACCGCTCGCCAGGCTCTGCATGATTGTTTCGGCTGTCATGGCTCGCGTCCCCCTCCCCGCCCGGCCGTCACTTCATCGGCCAGACGGCTTCGGCGACAGCCGCCTGCGGCGGGAAGATGGTGACGAACTTGCCGCCGACATACTGCAGCAGTACGGGGTCGGCGTCGTTGTTCTGGCCCATCTCGTCGAACTTGACCCGCTTCCAAGGCATGATGGTCTTGTCGCCCGGCATATCGGTCGCTACCAGTGCCTCGCGGATTTTCTCGCCGTCGGTCGATTTGGCGCGGTTGATGGCGTCGGCCATCACGATCAAGCCCATGAACTGGCGTGACGAGTAGTCGTTGAGATCCTTGCCCGAACGCTCCTTGTACATGGCATTGACGGTGCCGACCATCGGCCGCTTGGCGGCAAGGTCGAGCGAGAAACTGCCGCGCGAGATCACGCCTTCGAGCTTGTCGCCGACCGCGTCGTACAGCGCCTTCTCCGAGAAACCGGCGTCCTGCGCCACGATCGCATTCGGCTTATAGCCGAGCTCGGCCATGGTCTTCACCAGGAGGATGCCGTCTGTGGTGTAGCTGGAAGGCATCAGCACGTCGGCATTCGCGGCCTTGAGCTGCTGTACCTCGGCCGACAGCGACGGCGAGTTGGCGC
>JAEZEU010000416.1 GCA_023432885.1 Pseudomonadota bacterium
CCCGTGGCCAGCATCACCGCCAACGTCACGGTTGCGAAGATAAAACCGACAAGCTGCAGCGCACCGCGATCCGCCATGATATCCCCCGCCCCTCTGTCCGCGGGACTATTGCCTTGAGAAGTTCACAATGCGTTAGCGCAAACGATCTGTTCTTGGACAGGATTAATCGCGCGCAAACGAAGGCCACCTTTCGCTAACCATCTTTCCGTCATGACCGGACCGGGCCGCCGCCATTCCAGGATGGCGCGTAGCGCCAGACCCGCAATGTCGCTGCGTCTCAGACAGCCGCATCGCGCAACGGCACGAAGGCGGTGGCGCGGATGGAGTAGACTTCCTCGCCGCGCTGGTTCACCCCTCCCGTGCGGGTCTGCAGGATGCCCCAGCCCGGCCGCGATTCCGATACGCGCTTGGATTCGATCCCGGTCGAAAAGGTGATGGTATCGCCGGCAAGCACCGGCCTGATCCAGCGCAGATCGCGAAAACCCGGCGACGGGCCCCATACCCCGACCTTCTCGCCGCGCGCGACGGCATCCTTCGCGCGCCGCTGTCCGTCGGCAACCAGCATCTTCATGCAGACCGAGCCGACATGCCAGCCGGAGGCGGCAAGCCCGCCGAACAGCGAATTGCGGCCTTCCTCTTCGTCGAGATGGAAGCGCTGCGGATCGTATTTCGTGGCGAACTTCTTGATCGCTTCGGCGGTGAAAGTATAAGTGCCGATCTCGCGGGTCCGGCCCACTTCCAGATCTTCGTAGAAATTCATCGCGGTGATTCCGCGATCGCGACGGCGCGCCTGACGATGATCGGCGAGGTCATCTCGCACAGCCCCTGGCCGGCCGCATTGCGCGCCGTGCATTTGAAAGTGACGATGCCGGTGTCGGGCCGGCTTTTCGAGACGCGCGCCTCGCTGACGTCGACGTCGAGCGTGATGTCATCGTCGGGGCGCAGCGGCGCCATCCAGCGGACTTCGTTTACTCCCGGCGAGCCGAGCGAGGCGGTGCGGCCGATGAAGCCGTCGAACAGAAGGCGCATCATCACCGAGCAGAGGTGCCAGCCCGAGCCGGACAGGCCCTTGAGCATCGAGCGCTTGGCGGCCTCCTCATCGAGATGCATCGGCTGCGGGTCGAATTCGCCGGCAAACTCGAGGATTTCCTCGCGCGTAACGCGGCGCGGGCCGAAGGTCCCGAAACGGCCCGGTTTGAAGTCTTCGAATGTCAGTGTGGTCATGACGGGGAAAATTACGGGAAGGAAGCCCGATTGTGGCCGTTATTTCCGGCAATCACAACCTGAGCAAATGCATGGCGCACGGTCACTCCGATTTGGGTGCTCTTGCGGGCTTGTCCGCGGCCTTTTTCGGGGCTAGGCCAGCGGCCAGATTCGATGCGATCTAATCTTACCTTCAGGCTGGGGGAAGTCCGATGTTCGATCTTAAGGATCTGTTTCAGTGGGACCGTTTTATCACGCCCACCATCATCAAGACGTTCTACTGGCTGGCGATCAGCCTGATCGTGCTGTTCGGCATTTACGGCATCCTGTCCGGCTTGACCTACATGGCCATCAGCCCGTTTGTCGGCTTCATCCTGCTGTTGTCCTCGATCGCCAGCGTCGTGGTGGGCATCGTGTTCTCGCGCATCGCCGCGGAATTCATCCTGATCGTGTTCCGAATTAACGAGCACCTCGGCGCGATCCGCGATCAGGGCGGGATGCGTTGATCATTTCTCACTGTGTCATGCCCCGCGAAGGGGGGGGTATGACGAGTTGAGGGTCAATAACGAGCGCTGCCCTACGTATTGAACCGGAAATGCATCACGTCGCCGTCGGCGACGACGTACTCCTTGCCTTCCAGCCGCAGCTTGCCGGCATCGCGTGCGCCGGCTTCGCCGTTCAGCGCCACGTAGTCGTCATAGGCGATGGTCTCGGCGCGGATGAAGCCTTTTTCGAAATCGGTATGGATGACACCGGCCGCCGCGGGGGCCTTGGTGCCGCGGTGGATCGTCCAGGCGCGCGCTTCCTTCGGGCCGACGGTGAAATAGGTGATGAGGTCGAGCAGCTGGTAACCGGCGCGGATCAGCCGGTCGAGGCCGGCTTCCTCCAGCCCCAGCGTGTCCAGGAAGTCGACGCGCTCCTCGCGTGACAGGGTCGCGATCTCCGACTCGATCTTGGCGGAGATGACGACGGCCACCGCGCCCTCTTTCTTCGCGAGCTCGAACACCTGCCTGGAGAAACTGTTGCCGTCCTTTGCGGAAGCTTCCTCGACGTTGCAGACGTAGAGCACCGGCTTCGATGTCAGAAGGCCCAGCATGCGAAAATTGCGCTCTTCCTCTGCCTTGCGCTCCAAGAGGCGCGTCGGCTTGCCCTCGCGCAGCAGCGCCAGCGCGCGGTTGACGAGATCGAGTTGTTCTTTGGCTTCCTTGTCGTTGCCCTTGGCCTTCTTGGAGAGATTGTCGACGCGCTTCTCCAGGCTGTCGAGGTCGGCGAGCATCAATTCCGTCTCGATGGTCTCGATGTCGGCGAGCGGGGCGATCTTGCCCTCGACATGCGTGATGTCGGAATCCTCGAAGCAGCGCACGACGTGCGCGATCGCATCGACCTCGCGGATGTTGGCGAGGAACTGGTTGCCGAGGCCCTCGCCTTTCGACGCGCCGCGCACCAGCCCTGCGATGTCGACGAAGGTCAGCCGGGTCGGAATGATCTGGCCGGACTTGGCGATCGCAGCCAGCTTGTCGAGCCGCGGGTCGGGCACGGCCACCTCGCCGACATTCGGCTCGATGGTGCAGAACGGATAGTTCGCCGCCTGTGCCGCCGCCGTCTCCGTCAGCGCGTTGAACAGGGTCGACTTGCCGACATTGGGCAAGCCGACGATACCGCATTTGAATCCCATATCGTCCTCAACGTTCTGTTCGTCGTCATGGCCGGGCAAAAGCGCGAAGCGCGTCTTTGCGTCAAATGTCCCGGCATCCACCTCGGAAAAGCAAGACGTGGATGTCCGGCTCAAGGCGGGGCATGACGATCGAGAGAGATCAGTCCTTCTCTCCGTTACCTTCCTTCGGCGGAAAACCCTTGGCCTGGAGCACCAGATGCACCTTGTTCTGGAACGAGGAGTCGTGCCCCGCGGCCAAGAGCGCAGCGTTGTCGGCGATCGCCTGGCACAGCGCCTCCACCCATGGCCGGTCGCTCTTGGCGAAATCCGACAGCACGTGCTGATGCACCAGTTCCTTGATGCCGGGATGACCGATTCCGAGCCGCACCCGGCGATAGTCGTTGCCGATGTGCGAGGTGATCGAGCGCAGGCCGTTGTGACCGGCAATGCCGCCGCCGACCTTCACCCGCACCTTCGCCGCCGGCAGTTCGAGTTCGTCCTGGAACACCGTGACATCGCCGGCCGCGATCTTGAAGAAGTTGGCCGCCTCCTGCACGGCGCGGCCGGACTCGTTCATGTAGGTCGTTGGTTTGAGCAGCACGACGCGCTCGCGATCGAGCACACCTTCCGAGGTCTCGCTCTGAAAACGACGGCGCCAGGGTGCGAAACCATGACGCCGCGCGATCTCGTCGACGGCCATGAACCCGATGTTGTGCCGGTTCTGGGCGTATTTCGCGCCGGGATTACCGAGGCCGACAAACAGGCGCATGACGCGGCATCCAGCCGGACCCGCTTACTTCTTCTTGTCGCCGCCGGCAGGCGCCTTTGCGGCCTCAGCCGCAGCTGCAGCCGGGGCTCCTGCCGCCGGAGCCGCAGCGCCCGCAGCCGGAGCTGCCGCACCCGCCGCAGCAGCAGCCGCCTTTTGCTCTTCGGCGTAGCCGGAGGGCGGCACGATGGTGACGAGCGTCGCGTCCGCGCGAGCCAGCGACTTCACGCCGGCCGGCAGCTTGATGTCGGAAAGATGCAGCGAGTGGCCGATCTCCAGGGCACTGGCATCGGCCTCGATGTATTGCGGAATGTTGTCGACCGAGCATTCCAGCTCGATCGCGTGGGTGGCGACGTTGACAGTGCCGCCGCGCTTGACGCCCGGAGCACCTTCCGACTTCACGACATGCAGCGGCACGCTGATGCGGATGGTGGCGCCTTCGCCGAGCCGCATGAAGTCGACATGGATCGGGAAGTCGCGCACGGGATCGAGGTGGAAGTCGCGTGGAATCACGCGGTGCTTCTTGCCCTCGAGCTCGATGTCGTAAATCGTGGTGAGGAAGCGGCCGGCAAGGATGCGCTGGCGCAGTTCGCGGTCCTCGACCGAGATGGTCACCGGGGGCTGGTTATTGCCGTAGATCACTCCGGGAACTCTCCCGGCGCGACGCTCTGCCCGGGCGGCCCCCTTGCCGCTCTTCGGACGCGCGGTCGCCTTCAATTCCTTGACGGTCGTCGCCATTGCGTTAAGTCCTTGATTTGTAAAAAGTTATAGGCCGCTAGGAGCGGCCTATTGCGAAACGCCGCAGCAAGCCTCCAGGGGTGCGGGGGCTGCGGAGTTGGCGGGCTTTTAGCCCCAAAGTCCGGAAATGACAAGGAAATGCGGGGACTTTTCTGGCCGGGCGAACCGGTGGCCACCTCGATTAACTCCGCCTATCTCCGCCGGGCTGGTCGCTTGGCCGCAGCCCCAGCCGTCCTGTTGGGCTTCGTTTGGGCCTGGCTGCCTTCCTGGCGGCGGCTTTGGCCGAAGACGACGGCGACTGCGGGTGAATCGTCTCCCCCTTCGCCAGCATCGCCACGAACTTCCCAATCCGCGCCGCCCGCGTCTTCGGCTTTTTCGCCGTATGCGTTCGATGCAGGATGGCGTAGCGATTGACCCGGTTCAGCGTCGCAAAGAAGGCGCTCGCCTTCGGGTTTTTTGCCAACGCCGCAGCAAGATCCTCGGGCACCTCGGTCGTACGCTGGGAGGCATAGGCCTTGTCCCACCGCCCGTCGCTATTCGCGCCCTCGATCTCGCGGATCCCTGCGGGCCGCATCCGCCCGAGCTTCACGAGTTCAAGAGCCCGGGCACGGTTTTTCTCGGACCAGATGCTGCTCGGCTTGCGCGGCGGGAAGCGAACCAGCCAGTGTTTTTCATCGTACCGGTCGAGCTGGCCGTCGATCCAGCCATGGCAAAGCGCAGTGTCGATGGCCTCGTCTCTGGAAACGGTCGGGATGCCGGAGGATTTCCTGGCGAGTTTCAGCCACAGCCCTTTCGCGTCGGCCGGCTGCGCGGACAGCCAGCTGTCCCAGGCCTCGCGCGTCGCAAAGGCGATAACGGGCAGGTCGCGCCTGGTATCTGTCATTGCCGCAATCGAGGCTTCCGGCTCAGGAAGAAGCCGGGCCGCCCAGCTTGGCCTCCAATGCCGCGATGCGCGCCTTCAGCGCCTCGTTCTCCTCGCGCGCCAGCCGCGCCATGTCCTTCACCGCATCGAATTCCTCGCGCTTGACCACGTCGAGATCGCGAAGAATGCGCTCGGCCTGGCTGCGCACGACCGTATCGAACTCGCGCTTGACCCCCTGGGCAGCACCGGCGGCGTCGTTCATCAGGCGTCCGATCTCGTCAAAGAACCGGTTGGTGGTCTGGGTCATCGCAAAACTCTCCGCTCGTGCGAATGGCGCGCCAGACAAAATGGCGATACTGGCCCTGCAGTTCAAGCCCGGCATGCCGGGTATTGCCTTGTCATGATCCGGTTTCCTTGCAATCGTATTTCAACGCGCGAACGAAAAATCAGAATCAGCAAACGGCAGCAACACGCCCATGATCGATCAGCAAGTCGAGATTCCCACCAAGGACGGAGCAACCACCACCTTCATCACCCATCCGGAGCGCGGCGGGCCGTTCCCCGTCATCCTGTTCTACATGGACGCGCCGGCGATCCGCGAGGAGCTGCGCGACATGGCGCGCCGGCTCGCCACCTCGGGCTATTACGTGATGCTGCCGAACATGTACTACCGCGCCGGCGTGATGGAGTTGGGACCCATCAACCCCGACCCGGAATCGCCGGAGCGCAAGCGGATGTTCGAACTGATGCACTCGCTCACTATCCCGCTGGTGATGGAAGACACCAAGGCGCTGCTGGCCTATGCCGAGGGCCAGAAGGCCGCGAACACCGGAATCATCGGGACCGTCGGCTATTGCATGAGCGGCCGCTACGCGATCAACGCCGCCACGCATTTCCCCGATCGCGTCAAGGCCGCCGCGTCGATCTATGGCGTGCAACTGGCGACCGACCAGCCGGACAGCCCGCATATCGCCGCCGGCAAGACCAAGGCCGAACTCTATTTCGCCTGCGCCGAGACCGACGTCTATGCGCCGCAGGAAATCATCGACAAGGTGAAGCAGGGCATGCAGGGCACCAGGAACGAGGTCGAGATCTATCCCGGCACGCATCACGGCTTTGCCTTTCCGAAGCGTCCCGTCTATCACCGCGACGCCGCCGAGCGGCATTGGGAGCGGCTGCTTTCGCTCTATCGCCGCAATCTTGTCTAACCACGCGAGCGCATGCCCTATCTCACCATTGCCTTTCCCGTGTTCGATCCCGTCGCAATCTCGCTCGGGCCGATCGCGATCCGCTGGTATGCGCTGGCCTATATCGGCGGCATCGTGCTGGGCTGGATCTATGCCCGCGCGCTGATCAAAAGCGAGAAACTGTGGGGCGGGCCGGCGCCGATCTCGCTGGTGCAGATGGACGACTTCATCCTCTGGGTCACCCTCGGCATCATCGTCGGCGGCCGCACGGGCTATGTGCTGTTCTACAATCTGCCCTTCTTCATCGAGCACCCGGCGGCGATCTTCAAGCTGTGGGAAGGCGGCATGTCGTTCCACGGCGGCTTTCTCGGCTGCGTCGTGGCCGTGATATGGTTTGCCCGCAGGAACGGCATCCCGATCCTGTCGCTCGGCGATGTCGTGACCGCGGTCGGACCGATCGGCCTGTTCCTCGGGCGGCTCGCCAATTTCATCAACAGCGAATTGTGGGGCCGCGTCGCCGACCTCAGCCTGCCCTGGGGCGTGATCTTCCCCAACGGCGGGCCGCTGCCGCGGCATCCGAGCCAGCTCTATGAAGCCTTCCTCGAAGGCATCGTGTTGTTCACGGTGCTGGCGGTGATGATCCGGATGGGCGCCTTGAAGCGACCGGGCCTGATCCTCGGCAGTTTCATCACGATCTACGCGCTGGCGCGCATTATCGGCGAGATGTTCAGGGAGCCCGACCCGCAGCTCGGCTTCCTGTGGGGCGGGATGACCATGGGCATGCTGCTGTCGCTGCCGATGATTGTTGCAGGGATTTTCCTTATTGTGCTGGCATGGCGGCGCAAGGGAACCGCCAACTAGAGCGTTTTCAAGCGAAGTGGATGCCGGTTCGCGAGAAGAAGACGCGTCAGATCAAGAGTTAATTTCATTCAAGGCTCAACGTGATTACCGAATCTTCGCCGCTGCTGAACGAGATCAAGAAGCTGATCAAGTCGTCGGGACCGATGCCGGTCTGGCGCTACATGGAATTGTGCCTGATGCATCCGGAGCACGGCTATTACGTGTCCCGCGACCCGCTCGGCCGCGAAGGCGATTTCGTTACCGCGCCGGAAGTCAGCCAGATGTTCGGCGAGTTGCTCGGCCTGTGGGCCGCCTCGGTGTGGCGCGCGATCGGACAGCCGCCCTTGCTGCGGCTGATCGAGCTCGGCCCCGGCCGCGGCACCATGATGGCGGACGCGCTGCGTGCGCTGCGGGTGCTGCCGCCGCTCTATCAGTCCCTCACCATCCACATGGTCGAGGTCAATCCGGTGCTGCGCGAAAAGCAGCGCGCGACGCTTTCCGGCGTGCGCAACATCACCTGGCACGACACCATCGACGACGTGGTCGAAGGTCCGGCCGTGATCTTCGCCAATGAATATTTCGACGTGCTGCCGATCCACCAGATGGTCAAGCGCGAGACCGGCTGGCACGAGCGCACGGTCCAGCTCGACCAGAACGACAGGCTGGTGTTCGCCCATGCCAGCGAGCCGACGCCGCGTTTCGAGGTGCTGCTGCCCCCCTTGGTGCGTGCAGCTCCAGTCGGCGCCGTGTTCGAATGGCGGCCGGACAAGGAGATCATGAAGATCGCCCGGCGCGTGCGCGAGCAGGACGGCGCCGCGCTGATCATCGACTACGGCCATATGCGCAGCGATGCCGGCGACACGCTTCAGGCCATCGCCCGCCACAGCTTCACCGACCCCTTGAGGAACCCTGGTCAGGCCGACGTCACCGCGCATGTCGACTTTCAGGCGCTGGCGCGCGCGGCCGAAGACATCGGCGCGCGCGCGCATGGCCCGGTGACGCAGGGCGATTTCCTCAAGCGCCTTGGCATCGAGACGCGGGCGGCGAGCCTGATGGCCAAGGCCGCGCCCGAGGTCTCGGCCGATATCGACGGAGCGCTGAAGCGGCTCACGGAATCGGGCCGCGGCGGCATGGGCTCGATGTTCAAGGTGATCGGCATCTCGCGGCCCGATCTTGTTTCGCTGGCCGGGCTCTCCGATATCACACAGGATGAAGAGGCCGGGGAGCCATGATGCTGGGCTCGTCACTGCTTGCGGCCGTTCCCGGCTTGCGCCACGCCTTCTTCACTTGCGAGGGCGGCGTATCCGAGGGCGTCTATGCCACCCTCAACGGCGGTCCGGGATCGAAGGACGATCCGGCGAAGGTTGCCGAGAACCGCGCGCGCATGGCGGCGCAGATGGGCGTGACGCCGGAGACTTTCCTCACGCTGCACCAGACCCATTCACCCGACGCCGTCGTGGCCACGGGACCGTGGAACGGCTCGCGACCCAAGGCCGATGCCATCGTCACGCGGACGGAAGGGCTCGCCATCGGCGTCACGACGGCCGATTGCGGGCCCGTGCTGCTCGTCGATCCCTCCGCGCGCGTGATCGGCGCCGCGCATGCCGGCTGGAAGGGCGCGCTGACCGGCATCGTGGAATCCACCATCGATGCGATGGAGAAGCTCGGCGCCGACCGCAGCGGCATCGTCGCCGCGATCGGTCCGCTGATCCGCCAGCCTTCTTATGAAGTAGGCACGGAATTCATCGAACGTTTCCTCGATGCCGATGCGGAGAATGCGCGCTTCTTCCTGCCCGGCGAACGCGACGGACACGCGATGTTCGATCTCGCCGGCTTCATCCGCCTTCGCCTGGAAACGGCCGGCGTCCTTGTCATCGACGACCTCGGCATCGACACCTATTCCGACGAACGCTGCTTCAGCTATCGCCGCTCGGTGCACAGGAAAGAGCCGGATTACGGCCGCCACGTGCACGCGATCGTGCTGGAACGCTGACAGGGCAACGGCGAAGCACCTGATTTCGCTGGGCTCCCGAGAGCTGACTGTCCCAAGACGGGCCATTACCTCCCGCCGATTTCCGCCCGTTCTGTGTCCTGCGTGCCCTAGACGTTAACGGCCATTAACGCTATCGCAGGCGTCAATGAGGGGCGCGTCAACAATAGTCGGCCGGACCAACCGTTTCTTTGCGTGCGCGGCAATGGCCGCGACGCTCATTGCTGCCTGCGCGCTCGGCGGCTGCGTCACGAGCGGCGGTCCGCCGGGTGACGCATTCGCGATGGCGGGCGGCGGGACTGCGACCGTCACGTTCGAATCCATCGATGGGCCGCCGCCTCAGGTTTTCGATCGCATGGTCAGCGTGCTCGACAGCGAATCCAAGCTTCGCAACCTCGCCATCGTCTCGCGCGAGAATGCCGCGACCTATCGCGTGCGCAGCTATCTGTCGGCGCAGGTGGTGCGCGGCCGCACCATGATCGCCTGGGTCTGGGACGTTTATGACGGCAGCCAGCAGCGCGCGCTGCGCCTCTCCGGCGAGGAGCCCGCCGGCAAGGGCGGCCGCGACGCCTGGACCGCCGCCGACGACATGGTGCTGCGGAAAATCGCCCAAGCGGGCCTCAGCGGCCTCAACAGCATGATCAACGGCACGCCGGCCGAGGCGCCGCTATCCGTTCCGGCAAAGCGCGGGCCCGCGGTGGCGGCCGCGGACACGGTTGATCAGGCGCTGGCCTACAACGCCCGCTAGGCATCCGAACACCGGGGATTATCGGCCCATTTTTGCCCAGGAAATGCCGGATACCGGGTTGCCAGCGACACTTTGTCCCTGATATCTCCTCGCCCATCGAAACCCGCCGGACTCGAGGATAGCGCGAGATGCTGAACGTCGTATCCAGCAAGGCGAGGCAAGAGGCATCCATGTCGGCCAAGAACGGCTCCATCAAGCTGATTGCCGGCAATTCCAATCCAGCGCTGGCGCAGGCGATCGCCGACGGGATCGGGGTGCCGCTGACCAAGGGCGTGGTCCGCCGCTTCGCCGACATGGAGATTTTCGTCGAGATCCAGGAAAACGTACGCGGCTCGGACGCCTACATCCTGCAATCGACCTCGTTCCCGGCCAACGACCATCTGATGGAGCTTTTGATCATCACCGACGCGCTGCGCCGCTCGTCGGCGCGCCGTATCACAGCGGTGATCCCCTATTTCGGCTATGCGAGGCAGGATCGCCGGTCCGGCTCCCGCACCCCGATCTCGGCCAAGCTGGTCGCAAACCTGATCACCGAGGCCGGCGTCGACCGCGTCATGACGCTCGATTTGCATGCCGGCCAGATCCAGGGCTTCTTCGACATCCCGACAGACAATCTGTTCGCCTCGCCCGTGATGGTGCGCGACATCAAGGAGCGCTTCGACCTCTCCAACGTGATGGTGGTGTCGCCCGACGTCGGCGGCGTGGTGCGCGCCCGCGGCCTTGCCAAGCGAATCAACACCCCGCTCGCCATCATCGACAAGCGCCGGGAACGCGCCGGTGAATCCGAGGTGATGAACGTGATCGGCGAGGTCGCAGGCCATACCTGCAT
>JAEZEU010000432.1 GCA_023432885.1 Pseudomonadota bacterium
CGACACGCTTTGTCGCGAGCTTCATCGGCTCGCCGGCGATGAACTTCATCCCGTGTCAGCTCGAGGATTCCGGCGGCAAGCTGCAAATCCGCCTCAGCGACAAGATCGCCTTCCCGCTGCCGGGGGCACGGGCGGCGCGCTACCAGAAAATTCCGCGTACCGAGAAATTGCTGCTCGGTATCCGTCCCGAACATATTACAGAGGCGGGCGCGCATGCGGAGCCCGGCGTCGAACCCTTCGATGCCGTCCTCGACGTCACCGAGCCGATGGGCATGGAGACGCTGATCTATTTCACGATGCAGGGCGCACAGGTCTGCGGCCGGGTCAGCCCCAATGCTGGCGCGCAGGATGGCGCCCCACTCCGATTGGCTGTGGACCTCAACAACATGCATTTGCTAAACGAGGTGAGCGGCGCCGTCCTTTGACGGCGTAATCACCAAGGGCAGGAAATGGCGTCCAACAAGAAGAAGATCTTTGTCACGCAAACGATGTCGCCCAATGCACGGGCTTTGCTCACCGAACGGGACGACATCGAGCTCATCGAGTTTCCTAACCTGATATCGCCTCCCGATTTCGAAGCAATGCTGAAGCAGCATGCGCCGGTTCATGGCGTGGCGCTGGGCGCTACACGTTTCGGCGAGCCGGAGCTCGAAGCTTCCGGTGACATGAAGGTGGTGACGCGGATCGGCGTCGGCTACGACGCCGTTGACGTGCCGGCGCTGAGCAAGCGCAAGGTGCCCCTGATGGTCGCGGGGACCGCAAACTCGCCGTCGGTGGCCGAGCAGGCGATTTTCATGATGCTGACGCTGGCGAAGCGCGCACAGGAACTGCATTTGATGGTGAAGAACGGTACCTGGGCAAGCCGGCTTGGCGTTCTGCCGTTCGATCTCTACGGCAAGACGCTGCTGATCATCGGCTTCGGCCGCATCGGTACACGTACCGCGAAACGCTGCCTTGCCATGGAAATGAAGGTGCTGGTCTACGATCCCTACAAGGCAGCATCGGAAATCACCGCAGCCGGCTGCGAGGCGGTCACCGATCTCGACGCCGCACTGCCGCGCGCCGACTTCGTCAGCGTTCACTGTCCGAAAACGCCGGAAACCATCGGCATGTTCAATGCCGCGCGATTGAAACTGATGAAGCCGAGCGCCTATCTGATCAACACCGCGCGCGGCGGCATTGTCGATGAGAAGGCGCTGCATGACGCGCTGGTATCGGGAAGGCTCGCGGGGGCCGGGCTCGACGTGTTCGAGCAGGAGCCGCCGCCGCTCGGGCAAGCCCTGCACGCCCTGCCGAACGTGATCATGGCGCCCCACGTCGCCGGCGTTACCGTCGAGGCCGTTGACCGGATGAGCGAGCAGACCGCTCGTAATATCCTGAGCGTCCTGGATGGCGCGCCGCTGCGGCAGAACGTTATCAATCAGGACGTTCTCAGCTGAGCGTCCGTGTAGCCGCGCCCGGCGCTGCCGGGCGCATCGAGTTGAAGCGGGGCTCCGATGGCTTTCAAGGAATACGGCAAGTATGACGCGGTCGGCCTCGCCGATCTCGTTCGGAAAAAACAGGTCAGCGCGCAGGAGCTTCTCGACGAGGCGATCTCGCGCACCGCGAAGATCGACCCGCAAATCAATGCGGTCGTGGTCAAGCACTACGACTATGCGAAGCAGCAGGTCGACAAGGGCTTGCCGCATGGGCCGTTCACCGGTGTGCCATTCCTGCTCAAGGATCTCGACCTGCTGGAGGGCACCGTCACGACATTCGGCGCCAGCATCTACCGCAACAATGTCGCCGACCATAGCGGTACCCTCACCCGGCGTTTCGTCGACACGGGCGTGGCGATCTTCGGCAAGAGCTCCAGCCCGGAGTTCGGACTGATGCCGACCACGGAATCGCGCCTGTTTGGTCCGACGCGCAATCCCTGGAATCTTGCGCACTCCTCCGGCGGATCGTCGGGTGGCGCGGCGGCGGCCGTGGCGGCACGCATCCTGCCGATGGCGCATGCCAGCGACGGTGGCGGATCGATCCGCATCCCCGCCTCCGCCTCCGGCGTGTTCGGCCTGAAGCCTACTCGCGCGCGCAATCCGCTCGGGCCCGATCGCGGCGAAGGCTGGGGCGGCTTCTCCTGCGGCCATGTCGTGAGCATCAGCGTGCGCGACAGCGCGGCCATGATGGATGCCATCCAGGGGCCGGAGACAACAAGCCCCTATGTGGCGCCCCCACCGGAACGGCCCTTCTCGCAGGAAGTCGGCCGCGCCCCCGGGCGGCTCCGCATCGCCTTCACCGACCGATCTCCTTACGGTGACAGCATCGACCCCGAGATCGCCGCGGCGGTCCGCGACGTTGCCGCGATGCTGGGCACGCTCGGTCATGATGTCGAAGAGCGTAGCCCCACGCTTCCGGCCGATCCCTCGGCCGTCATGGCCGTGATCGTCGGCGCCAACACCGCGCTTACCGTCCGGCTGGCCGAAGCGGCGTTCGGCCGCCAGATGACGGGCGACGATTTCGAAGCGCTGACCATGGCGATGAGTCACAACTCGCAGCGGACCAGCGCCACCGATTACGTCGCTGCCCAGCTCGATGCATTCCGGATCGCGCGCTCGCTCGCCGAGTTCTTCGAGACCTGTGACGTATTCCTGTGTCCGACACTATGTTCGCCGCCGGTTAAGATCGGCGAACTCAACACCATGGCAAGCGATCTGTCGCACATCACCCCAATCCTGCGCCGCTACATGCCCGGTACCTCGATGTTCAACATGTCGGGACAGCCCGCGATGAGTGTGCCGCTGGCCTGGAACAAGGCTGGGTTGCCGCTCGGCATGATGTTCTCGGCGAGACTGGGCGATGAGGCGACCCTGTTCCGGCTGGCCGGCCAACTCGAGCAGGTGCGTCCCTGGAGGGACAAGTTGCCGCCGGTATGCGCGTAAGTGCAGCTAAGTCCGGCCCAAACTCAGCCGTATTCGCACACAAGGAAGGGAACCGGCGCGGCAACGGGGACACCGGGTCCGCTGACGAAGCACAAGAATCCGGAGGCCTTACCGTGGCAAGCGGAGATCCGACTGACGAAGCGCTGGCGGCTATCGCCAGCATGCGTAACAACGCCGAAGAGGAAGCCGCGCTGGAGCCGCAGCGCGAGGCGGAACGGCAGGCCATTGCTGTCATCGAAGACAAGCCCTTGGCGCCTGAGCAGCCGGATGGGGACGGCTACTTCAAGATTGGGCCGGGGCCAATGGAGTCGATCCGCTTCAAGTGGTCGATGCGGCGGGGCGACGACGAGCAGTATTTCGTTGACGAGACCATCGGGGAGAACTCCGCTCCCATTACATCGGGGCCGATGAGCCGCGAAGCTGCGATCAAGATGGTCGACGATCGTGAAGCCGAGGCGCGGCGGCGGTTCGAGGACCTGCGCAATGAGATGGCAGGACGCAGCGCCATCGCCAACGTGTTGCGCGGCGATGATGATGCTTGATGGGCACCCTGAAGAGTGTCACGAACCACCCACATTCGCGTGGAATTGACGGCATTTGCGGCCGAAACCAAAAGTCGGATTGAACCCAAATCCGCGCGGTTACGACTTATGAATTGAAAGTGATCTAGGTCACGTTGATTTAAGCCGGTGAAGCCTAGAGCTTCGGACCGGGATCCCTTTTCAGGAGGCCTATATGAGGAAGCTCTTGGCTGCCGTCGCCATGTTGCTGGCGAGCAGCGCAGCACAAGCCCAATACACTTTCGAATATGGCGGCAAGACCATCCGCATCGATCCCGACCGAGGCACGGTCCAGATTCCGGGCGTGTACGACAATACCAAGAAGGCGAAGAAGTCCAGGAACGACGAAGCACCCGCCGCGAAAGAGAGCCAGCGGGAGACGACTACGACGACCGCCGCGCCGCCTCCGACGGGTCCAATTGAGCAACAGCCGGCTGCAGCAGCGCCGCTGCCTCCTGCACCCGCTCCCCTCGCGGCACCGGCAAGGCTGCCTATTCAGGCGCCCGTGCCGCCTCCGCTCGCCGCCGCTGCCGCCCCCTCGACGACGACCGAAGCGGCTGCGCCGTCGGCGAATTCAACCGCGACCACGACGAACGCGCCGCCCCTGCCCGCAGCGACGGTCGCGCCGTCTGCGCCGACCGTTGCCGTGGCTCCGCCTCCGGCGGCTCCCATATCACCGCCGCCCGCCTCGAAACCGGCTGCTGCCGTCGCCGGCGATTCGCCGATCGGCGTCTGGCTGACGGAGGAGAAGGAGGGCAAGGTCCGCATCGAGCAATGCGGCGCCAATCTCTGCGGCTATTCCGTGGACAAGAAGACCAACCAGAATGGCGAGCAGGTGTTGATCAATATGAAGCCCGGCAAGGACAAATGGAGCGGACGCATCCTCGATCCCGGCACCGGCAGCACCTATGACTCCACCATCGCCATGAAGGGCACCGACACTCTTCGCGTGCAGGGCTGCGCCTTCGGCGGAGTGTTCTGCGGTGGCCAGACCTGGACGCGGGTGAACTAAATTAGTCACTCGCTCTGATTTTCGCCGTTGGAAAAAGCCTCGCCCCGCCGGCGGGGCTTTTTTCGTGCGTGACGGCCGTCACCGTAGCCCGGCTCCCGGCATGACACCTTCGCGCCGAGGAAAATCAACGGGGAAAGTGACGACCATGAGTGCATTCCGCAAGGCCAAATTGCCCCTGTTGCTCGCCGCCGTTTTGCTGGCTACGCCTGCCGCTGCCAGCGCCACGTTTGACGGGCAATGGAGCGTGCAGATCGCGTCGTCGAACTCGGCCTGCACCAATGGTGCATCGGTTTCGATCGGTATCAGCAACGGTCAGGTCGCCTCGACCACCGCAAGCGTGTCGGCATCCGGACGCGTTGCGGAGGCCGGCACCATCAGTGTGACGCTGAGTTCGGGCATCAAGCGCGCCGTTGGCTTCGGCCGTCTCAACGGTTCGTCTGGCTCCGGCACCTGGCGCGCGGCGACGTGCTCGGGCACGTGGACCGCACAGCGCATTTGACCTCGCCGACGCCGCGCCGGCCTTGCAAACTATGCAGACGGCGCGACGTTGTACTCGGCGTCGGTGACGTGCTCCATCCAGGTGACGAAGCTGCCGTCGAGCGCTTCCTGCATCGCAATGTGGGTCATCGCGTTATTTGGCGAAGCCCCGTGCCAGTGCTTCTCGCCCGGCGGAATCCAAACCACATCGCCGGGGCGGATTTCGCGCACCGGGCCGCCCTTGGCCTGCACGCGGCCAACGCCTGAAATCACATAAAGCGTCTGGCCGAGCGGATGCGTGTGCCAGGCCGTTCGCGCGCCAGGTTCGAACGAGACGCGGTTCGAGGCGAGGCGCGCTGGTGCCTGGGTCTGGATGATCGGATCCTGAAGCACCGTGCCAGTGAAGGATTCCTTCGGGCCGCGGCGCGTCGGGCGGGTGCCGGCGAGGTGAATTTCCATGGGTTGTATCTCCCTGAGATATTATTTCTTGCTCGCCGCGTAGCGCGCCTTGGTCTCGGCGTTCATGGGATAAAGGCCGGGCAAAACCGCGCCGTTGTTCACCTCGTTGACGATCCAGGCTTCCATTCGTTCCTGCTCCGGGCCCTCGGCGAGGACGTGATCGAGCTGTGCCTGCGGGATCAGCACAGCGCCGTCCTGGTCGGCCACGACGATGTCATTGGGGAATACGGCGACGCCACCGCAGCCGATCGGCTCGCCCCAGCCGACGAAGGTAAGGCCCGCAACCGACGGCGGCGCGGCATAGCCGTTGCACCAGACTGGAAGGTTGGTCCCC
>JAEZEU010000267.1 GCA_023432885.1 Pseudomonadota bacterium
TTCGTCAGCAGCGCATAGGCGCCGTTCCAGTCGGCCGGCGGCGGGTTTTCGATATAGCTGCGGATGCGCGCCTCATAGAGCCGGTACAGGGCGGACAGCGCCTGGCCGTCGTCGCTGTTGCGGCCGCGTTCGACGGCGGCGAGCGCACCGTCCCAGTCGCGTTTGCGGTAGCAGGCCAGCATCTCGATGGTCAGGTTGCGCAGGCGCTGGAAGCGGCCAGATTGCGCGACGTCCTCTCGGCCGGCGATGGCGTAGATCACCTCGGGCTCCTTCTTTCCCTTCACCATGATGAAGTCGAGCTCGAGAATGGCGAACCTGTCTTTCACCGCCATCGCGGTCTTCGACCCGACGATGATGGGAAACCCATATTCCTTGCTTTGTCCCTCGAGGCGCGAGGCGAGATTGACGCTGTCGCCGAACACGGAATAGTCGAAGCGCACGTCCGAGCCCATATTGCCGACCACGCAAGTGCCGGTGTTGAGGCCGACGCCGATATTGAGCGGGATATAGGGATGGCCGCCTTCCTTCGCCTCCCGCTCGCGCTCCCGGTTGAGCTCATCGCAGCGCGCCAGCATGTCGAGCGCGGCCTCGCAGGCGTTGATCTGGTGCTGCTTGTCGTCCAGCGGTGCATTCCAGAACGCCATGATGGCATCACCCATATACTTGTCGATGGTGCCCTTGCGGTTGAGGATTGCATTGGTGAGCGGGGTGAGGAAGCGGTTCATCAGGGCGGTCAGGCCCTGCGGATCGCTCTTGTAGGTCTCGGAGATCGAGGTGAAGCCGCGCATGTCGGAGAACATGATCGTCATCTCGCGCTCCTCACCGCCGAGCACGAGCTTCTCCGGCGATTGCGCGAGCTGCTCGACCAGTGCGGGCGAAAGGTACTGGCCGAAAGCGGAGCGGATCTGCCGGCGCTGCGACTGCTCGCGCACGAAGCTCGCGAAGATCAGCGTCAGATAGATCGCCGTAGTCGACATCATGGGATAGGTGAAATCGAGCAGCAGCTTGTGTTGCGTGTAGAAGAACCAGGAGGTTCCCGCCAGCGCCGTGGCGAACAAGCTGCCGACCAGCACCAGCGTGACCGGGCCGAAGTTCGGCGCAAATACGATCACCAGCAGGCCAAGGATCAGGGCGCCGAAAAACTCCAGCGCGATCCCGAAATTCGGCTGCCAGACCACGCCGCCGGAGAGCGCGCTTTCCAGCACCTGGGCATGAACCTCGACTCCGGGCAGGGCCGGCGAGACCGGGGTGGTCTTGATGTCGTTGAGGCCGGTCGCGGAGGTCCCGATCAGCACCAGCTTGCCGGCGATCCTGTCTTGCGGAACGCGGTTGTCCATGACGTCCACCGCCGAAACGTAGATCGACGGATCGTGGCGGGCGTAGTGCACCCAGAGCTGGCCGTTGGCGTCGGTGGGGATGGTGAAGCCGCGCACGCCGACGCTCTGGATGCCGGCCTTGTCGGCCTTGACCAGGATGGTGTCGCTGCCGGAGGCGACGCGCAGCATCTCGAAGCTGAGCGAGGGCATGGTCACGTCCTGCGCCACCATGATCATCGGCACGCGGCGGACGATGCCGTCGCGCTCGGGACGGATAGTGAAGAGCCCGCGTCCGGCGGCAGCCTGCTCCAGAACCTCGACGTTTCTGAGCAGGCCGGGGAATTTGTACATGAAGGGCTGCGGCTCCTCGCCGAGCATTGCCAGCCCCGTCACCGGCAGGTTCTGGTCCAGCGCACGCACGTTGGGCCCGCCGGATTCGCCGAGCACCACGCGCGAAGCGCGGATCGCGTCGGCAAAGATCCGGTCATTGCTGGGCAGTGCCTTCAACTTGTCGCGCGTCGCCTCGTCGAGGTTTCGGAAGGTGTCGGCGGCGATATCGGGATTGAGGCGGTCGGGCTCGGGGAAAATGGCGTCGAAGGCGATCACCACCGCGCCAAGCCTTGTGAGATGGGTGATGATGTCGGCGATCCGCGTCCGCGGCCAGGGCCATTGTCCGAGCCGCGGATCGGCGAGGCTCTTCTCGTCGATATCGACGATAGTGACCGGGCGTATGGCCTTCACCCGCGGCTCGAAGAGCTGGAAATAGTCCCAGGTGCGGACCCGGAGCTCCTGGACGGGGTGCGGATCCCAGACCCTGAGCGCGGCGAAGCCGACCAGCAGCACGAGGCACACCAGCCGGGCATACCCGAACTTCCGCTTGAACCAACGCCCCAGGGCTTTCAGCCGTTTCATGTCGTCTGGGTATCACGCCGGATGCCGCAGGTCATAGCCGATTTTGCCAACCGGCGCGTGGAATGGCGGTCAAACGAAATGGAAGTCCGACGAGGAAAGGTGCGCGGCCTGCACGTGTTGCAACGTGATCGTGTCGCCCCCGGCAAGCGAGATCACCGTGTTACCATGGCCGTCGTCATGCGCCGCCGCAAGCACGTTGGCCGGATTGTGACTGAACATGGAGGACGCAAACGTGATCGTGTCGTCACCCGGCTGGAAGTCCGCGATCGTGGCGCTGCCGGACCCGGACTTGAACACGAAATTGTCGTGGCCGCCATTGCCGAAGACGGTCGTGTTGCCACCGACGTTGTTGAACGTGTCGTTGCCGGTCGTGCCGTCAACATATTGCAATGTCTTGACGTTCGTCGACTTGTCGGCACCGACCAGGGTAACCGTGATCTGCTGGTTTCCGGCGCTGCCATGACCATCGCTGACCTGCGCCGTGTAGCTGAGCTTCAGCACGTCGCCCGCATGCAGGAAATCGAAGTTCGCATCATGCGGATCGTAATTCCAGTGCAGGACGGACGTCCCGCCATCGCTTTGCACGCTGTCGAAGGTGATATTGCCGGCCTTGATCAAGTCCGAGATGTCCACCCCGTTCGGCAGCGTAGTTGAATTGTTGTACAGGACGGTCGCGTTGCCCGTCACCAATCCGGTCAGCGTGTCCCCGACATCCGGATCATGCACACTCATCGTGCCGGAGACGGTACCTTCGAGCACGGCATGGGAGGCCGGCACGTTCCCGGCCGAAATGTTGTCGATCTCGAACGCATTGGAGCTGCTGCTGAGCACGACCTTGTTAAAGTCGTGAGAGAGCACAAACTCGACGTAACCGTTCGAGGCAAACGAACCCTGGTTTCCGTTCGCGAGCAACGGACTGACGTCGGCTCCGGTAAAGGAGGCGACGAGCGTGGCGCCGTCGTAGAATTTGATCGTGTTGTAGGTGTCGACCGAGCCCCAATACAGTCCGAACGCGTTGTATTCCTGCGTAAACGTGATGGTCTCCGACGAGCCGGCGCCGATGCTCAGGTAGTTCGTCGTGTCCGGACTTCCGGGTCCCGGCCCCATGAAGGGCGCCGCGGAGACCGAGGAAGAACCGTGCATGATGCCGGCGTGCCCGGACGACGAGAACGTTGCACCAAGCGCTGTGCTGGTGAAGTTGCCGGAGCCTGCCCCGTTGGTCGACCCCGGGCCAGCCGA
>JAEZEU010000472.1 GCA_023432885.1 Pseudomonadota bacterium
CCGATAGCGACAAGCTCGCGGGCGCGCTGTCGCATGGCCAGCAGCAGTGGCTCGAGATCGGGATGGCGCTGGCGCTAAAGCCGCAGCTCCTGCTACTGGACGAGCCGACGGCCGGGATGTCGCCTGAGGAAACCTTCAAGACCGGCGAGCTGATCAAATCTTTCAATGCCGAAGGCATGACAGTGCTTGTCGTTGAGCACGACATGGCCTTTGTCCGTCAGGTCGCCCAGCGCGTCACGGTGCTGCATCTCGGCAAGATCTTTGCGCGCGGCAATCTCGAGAGCATTTTGCAGGACGAGAAGGTGGCGGAAATCTATCTCGGTAAGACCCATGCTCACTAAGCCCAATCCCACCGACCGGATACTGGACGTATCGGAGTTATGGGCCGGATATGGTGCGACCCCGATCCTCCAGGGGGTCACCATGTCGGTCTCGCGCGGCGAAATTGTCGGGGTGATTGGCCGCAACGGCGTCGGCAAATCGACCCTGATGCGCTGCCTGATCGGCCTGCTCCAGACGTGGCGCGGTACGATCAGCTTCATGGGGCAGGATGTTACAGCGCTGGAGGCCGACGCGCGGGCGAGGGCAGGCTTCGGCTACATCCCGCAAGGGCGCGATGTGTTTCCACAGATGACCGTCGAGGAAAACCTGCAGGTCGGCGAGTTGATCGGCGGACCCGGCGGCAAGAAGCTGCCGGAGCTCGTCTATGAGTATTTTCCGCGGCTGAAAGAGCGTCGGCGGCAAGCCGCGGGCACGATGTCGGGCGGCGAGCAGCAGCAGCTTGCCATTGGCCGCGCGCTGATCGGCAATCCGTCCCTCATGATTCTGGACGAGCCGTCCGAAGGGATCCAGCCGTCGATCGTCCAGCACATCTGCGAGGCGCTGAGATCGTTCCGCAACGAGCTCGGAACCACGATTATCTTCGTCGAGCAGAACCTCGACACGATCCTGGCGATCGCCGAGCGCTGCTACATCATGGAGAAGGGCAAGATTACGAAGTCGCTGGCAGGCGGCGAGGTCAACGAGGACAATGTCCGCGAACAGCTCCTGCTCTGAACGGCAATTTGTTTTTAAGTCGTCACTAGGGAGGGAATGGACATGGATCTCGGACTCAAGGGCGCAAAGGTTCTCGTCACCGGCAGCACCAAGGGCATCGGCAGGGCGATCGCCGATACCTTCGCGGCCGAGGGCGCCAATGTCGGCATCTGCGCTCGCAACCAGGCCGACGTCGACAACGCGGTCACCGCGATCAAGGCGAAAGGCGTCGCTGCATTCGGCAGCTCGGTCGACGTTTCCAACGGTCCGGCACTCAAAGCCTGGGTGGAGGATATGGCCTCCAAGCTTGGCGGCATCGACATTGTCGTCGCCAATGTCAGCGCGCTGTCGATCGGGCAGGACGAGGAGAGCTGGGAGAAGGAGTTCTCCACCGACATGATGGGAACGGTGCGGCTGGTCAATGCGGCGATGCCGTATCTGGAGAAGAGCAAGGCCGCCGCGATCGTCACCATCTCCAGCGTGTCGGGTCGCGAGGTCGATTTCGCCAGCGGTCCCTATGGCACGTTCAAGGCCGCGATCATCCACTACACGCAAGGGCTCGCCTTCCAGCTTGCCGGCAAAGGCATCCGCGCCAACTCGGTCTCGCCTGGCAACACCTATTTCGAGGGCGGGGTCTGGAATCAGATCAAGGACGGCAATCCCGAGCTGTACAAGGCCGCGCTGGCGCTGAACCCGACCGGTCGCATGGGCACGCCGCAGGAAATGGCGAATGGTGCGGTGTTCCTTGCCAGCAAGGCTGCAAGCTTCATCACGGGGACCAACCTCGTGATCGATGGTGCGCTCACGCGCGGAGTGCAGTTCTAGGCGCATTCAGGGCCGCGAAGTCACGAGACCGGGCCGACTGCGGCGCCGGTGGGCGAGGCCGTTTCCGACAACAACAGGGCTGTCACATGTCAACAGATCCAATTCACTACAAGTCGATCACCGAACTCTCCGAGCTGTTCCGCCGGGGTGAGCTCCTGCCCTCGAAGGTGACCGAGACCATGCTGAGCCGGATTGCCAAGCTCGACGGCAAATTCCACGGTTATGCACTCGTCCTCGCCGAGCGCGCCATGGCGCAGGCGAAGCGCTGCGATGCCGAGCTTGCGAAAGGCATCTGGCGCGGGCCGCTGCACGGCGTGCCGATCGGACTGAAGGATCTCTGCTATACGACGTTTGCGCCGACCGCGGGCGGCACCACGATCCACGCCAAATTCATCCCCTCCTTCAACGCGACGATCGTGGATCGGCTCGAGCACGCCGGTGCCGTCACGCTCGGCAAGCTGAAGATGACCGAGGGCGCCTACACCAGCCACCATCCGGATGATCAGGCGCCGCTCAATCCCTGGGGCGTCGATTACTGGGTTGGCTCCTCCTCGAGCGGATCGGGCGTGGCGACCTCGGCGGGACTCTGCTTCGGTTCGATCGGCAGCGACACGGGCGGTTCGATCCGGTTTCCGTCGGCAACCTGCGGGCTGACCGGAATCAAGCCGACGTGGGGCCGCGTCAGTCGTCACGGCGTCTTTCCCCTCGCGGACTCGCTCGACCATGTCGGTCCGATGTGCCGGAGCGCGGCCGATGCGGCCGCCATGCTCGGCGTCATCGCGGGGGCTGATGTCAACGACCCGACGGCCCTTCCGGCGCCGGTGCCGAACTATCTGGCCGGCATCGGAGACGGCATTCGAGGCCTACGGATCGGCGTGGACCGCAGCTACACCCAGAACGGAATCGATCCGCAAGTGGTCGCCGCCTTGCTGGAGGCCGAGCGGACGCTTGCGGCGCTCGGGGCCGATATCCGCGAGGTCAAGTTCCCGGCCTACGAAAAGCTCGTAAGCATGTGGATTCCGATGTGCTCGATCGAGACCGCAGAGGCGCATCTCGAAACCTATCCGTCGCGGAAGTCGGAATACGGCCCCGATCTGGCCCAACTGATCGAGCAGGGCAGGTCGGTGACCGGCGTCGAGGTCGCGCAGATCCATCACGAGAGGCTGAAGTTCTGCGGCAGCCTCGCCGCGCTGTTCGGCGAAATCGACCTGCTCTTGATCCCCACCATGCCCGTGCCAATCCCGACGCTGACCAAGATGGGCGAATACGGCGCCGATCCGAACGTGCTGCTCAGCATCCTGCGCTTTACCGCGGTGTTCGACTTCTCGGGCAGCCCGACTATCACGCTGCCGAACGGTATGGCGTCGGACGGCCTGCCGCTCAGCATGCAGCTGGTCGGCCCGCATCTGTCGGAGGGTGTGCTCGCCCGCGCTGGGCATGCCTTCCAGTCGGTAACGGACTGGCATACCCGGCGCGCTCCGATCGACTGAAGCTCTTTCGGCTCGGCCAACTCGCTGGCCGGCCGCTGCAACGCCTTCGTCATGTCGTCGAGTTCTGCCATTCGGCCCCGGGCCATGAAGGCGAGCACTGGAGTATCACCGGTGAGATCTTGACGCAGTCGGATCCGCTGAGGCTCTCAGCGGATCCCGGCGTTCGTTATCTGGTATAAAGGTCTCATTCGATCAATTGATTGACGGGCTGTTGTCGCCTGGATGGGGGCCTGCTACACGGATTCGATAAGAGGCCGGCATGAAGCGCTATCTGATCTTCGGGATATTGGGCCCGCTCATCGGCGGCTTCATTCTGCTGTTCGTGACGACCTACCAGTCCGGCTACTGGGAGCAGACCAGCCTTGCCGAAATCGGCAAGCTCTTCGTCGTCTTCATCAAAACGCTGCAGTATGCCTATCTGTTCGGCATCGTGCCGGCGCTGATGATCGCCTCGATCGACGACATCTTCTATCATGTCAGGCGCATCGGCC
>JAEZEU010000145.1 GCA_023432885.1 Pseudomonadota bacterium
CGTTTCTCAACGACGAGGCTTTGCGCGCAGCGGCCGAAATAGCCGCGCATGTCGGCAAGCCGTGCCGTTGCCTGTCCCGCGCCGTCGGGCCCGATCCAGGATACGGCGTCGAGCAGGATCCATTCCCCGACCGGCTCGCGCGCCATGCTGACCGTGAGGTCCGCGTTGAGGAAGGTCCAGTGCCGGAAATCCAGCGCACTCGAGGCGTTGCAGAAATCGGACGCGACCACGGCGCGCATCGCTTGTGAGACCGCCGAGCCTGCGACCAGCGGCCGGTCGGCGCGATACCAGATCGCGCCCGGCCCCACGCCGCCGAACCGGCCGCGCGCCGCGCGGATGGTCATGCCGAGGCCGAACGGGCTGTTTTGCGGTTCGAGCCGCGACTTCTCGGGCTCCGCGACGTCGAGCGGCGGCTCGACGATATCATCCGGCAGCGGTTGCGCCTGCCGCCTGATCTTCAGCACGGTGGCGCCGGCCGTCAGCACACCGTTCGCCTTCAGCCTGACGGCGCAGAGCTGGATCTTGCGGCCCTCGCGCAGCACCTCGGTCTCAATGGTCAGCGGCGCCACCGGCACCGGGCGCATCAGGTCGATGGTGGCGCGGGCGATTTGCATCGGCGCAGGCGTCGGAATCCGCTCGGCGGCCCATACCACGAGCGAGGCCGGCGCTCCGCCGTGCTGCATGTTCGGATCCCAGGGGCCGGCGGCATGGGGACTGGTGATGGCAGTACTGCCGTCGACGCGAAAAATGGCTTCCATCAAAGCGAGGGCTTACATCTTCGCGGCGAGGCAGGTTCGGCTCAGCCCGCGGCCGCGAGCGCCGGTTCGAGCCCATTGGGGAGCTCGATGTCGACTTCGAGAGTCGAAACGTTCTTTCCCCGGTCCATCCGGACTTTAACCTTCTCGGGGTCGAGCGCAACATGGCGCGACACCGCAGCGAGAATGTCCTCGCGCAACCTCGCCAGCAGATCGGGCTGCTTGCCGAGCACCCCTCGCTCGTGCGCCAGCAGAATCTGCAGCCGTTCGCGAGCCACGTTCGCGGAGGCAGGCTCGGGACGGGAAAACAACCGGAACAATCTCACGCTCATGCCGCCCTCCGTCCCAGCAGGCGATTCATCAGGCCGACGCGCTTGGCCGGCACGGTCATGGCGATGCTTTCGCCGAGCAGGCGGCGGGTGGCGTCAAGATAGGCGCGCGCCGGGGAGCTTGCCGGATTGTTCAAGGTGACGGGCGAGCCGACATTGGAGGCGCGCAGCACGTCCTGGCTTTCCGGCACGATGCCGAGCAAGGGCGTCGCCAGAATTTCCAGCACGTCCTCGATCGAGAGCATCTCGCCGCGCGCAGCGCGAGCAGCATCGTAACGGGTGATCAGGATGTGCTTCGTCACCCGTTCGCCCTTCTCCGCCTTGACGGTCTTGGAGTCGAGCATGCCGATGATGCGGTCGGAATCGCGCACCGAAGAAACTTCCGGATTGGTGACGATGAGCGCCTCGTCGGCAAAGCGCATGGCCAGCGTCGCCCCGCGCTCGATGCCGGCGGGGCTGTCGCAGATGATCCAGTCGAAGGTCTCGCGCAGTTCGGCGATGACGCGGCCAATGCCCTCCTCGGTCAACGCGTCCTTGTCGCGGGTCTGCGAAGCCGGCAGCAGCGCCAGGTTCTCCAGCCGCTTGTCGCGGATCAGAGCCTGCGAAAGCTTCGCGACGCCCTGCACGACATTGATCAGGTCGAACACGACCCGCCGCTCCGCGCCCATCACGAGATCGAGATTGCGCAAGCCGACGTCAAAATCGACGACCACGACCTTCTTGCCGCTTTGCGCCAGCGCAGCCCCTACGGCCGCCGTCGTGGTGGTTTTGCCCACCCCGCCCTTGCCTGACGTCACAACCAGAACTTTGGCCATCTAACCCTCCACACTGTTCAAATGAGCAACTTAACTAAGCGGGGTAATCCGCATGACGTTGCCGTCGAGCAAGGCCTGCACGGGCCGGTTACGCAACGCATCGGGGATTTCTTCCGCGGTCTGGTAGTAACCGTCGATCGCGAGCAATTCGGCCTCCAGCTTGTGGCAGTAGATCCGCGCCGCGGAATTGCCGTTGACGCCGGCCATCGCGCGGCCGCGCAGCGTGCCGTAGACATGAATGGAGCCGCCGGCGACGATTTCCGCGCCGGAAGCGACCGAGCCGACCACCGTGACATCGCCATCGGGGAATACGATCGACTGGCCGGAGCGCACGGGACAGTCGAGCAACAGCGAATTCGGCGCCGGCTTGAGCTCGGGCTTTTCCGGCTCGACCTGCTGGATCGGCGCGTGCCGTCCGCCAGTGAGCAGCGGGGGCATATTGGAAGTGAGCCGCGCGGCCTCGCAACCCTCGATGCCGAGGACACGAATGTTGCGCTTTTCCAGGCTCATCACGAGATGGGAGATCGCCGAGCTGGACAGATCGACGGTGGAGAGATCGAGCACCACTGGTTTGCCAACGAAAAAGCCGGGCGAGCGCGCAAGGGTCGCATCGATATCCTCCAGCCAATCCATGATCGGCACGACCGGGGAGAACACGAAGGCGAGGTAGGAGCGGCCTCGCAGACGAACCAGCTGGCGGGCGGGCTCAACATCAACGTCCATGGCTCGACTCGACCCTTCTTATTGAATGGTTACCAATCGAGCAGCGTGGTTAATGGAATCTTAATGCCGTGTGGCGGCAATTGGGCATCTCCAAGGCCTTTGTTTTCCCACAAGAAGACGGCGTCGCAGAACTGATCGGGCGCGTCAAAGCGGGATCGGCGCTGTGCCGGGAGGCGGGCATAAGTTGCCAATTGGCCACAACTCAACGCGAATTTGCCGCGATCTCGGCACATTAATGTCCAGCCCATATTCCATCACACTCCGGTGACGCCTTCCTGAGGGGTTGGCGAAAGCTCCGCGCCGAAGGGCGCGGCTCTTGCCAGGGGATGGGCATGGGGCGCTGTGGGGATGCGGTCGCGGGATTTTCCCCGGACCTCAGGATCAATCTGTCGGACGATGCCGCCATCGCCGGCGATGTTTTGATTCAACTTCTTCGCTCCGGGTTTCCCGATCGATCAGGACGTCGACAGGTGTGCCGTGCGCGGCGCGCCGCAGCCGAGAATTTTATCTACCCGCTCGATGAAAGAGTAAGAGTCACGCGTCAGAGGAGTAGCGTATGAGTGAGACAATCGACCAAAAGGCTCCCTTGAGCCCCAACGATCCGGCTTACTACGCGCCGCGCGTGCCTCGCGATCTGGATGCGGCGCGGCTGCCCAGGCTGGGTGAGACGACACGCCAGTTCCGGCCGCCGGCGACCTCGATCACGGATACGACGCTCGACGGGCAACTCGAGAACGCGGTGCGCGAATCCCTGCGCCATCCGCTTGATCCGGAAGCCGTCGAAGAGCCGCCGGAGCTGGAGCGCGGGGGCCTGCTGGGCGTCGTCGGCCGTTTCGCAGCTGCGGTGGGTGCGGCTGCCTTCGTCGCCCTGCTCTTCGTCATCGTGATCCCTTCGTTACGGCAGCAGCCGAGCGCCGAGCAATCGGCCGCCGAGATGATCGATTCGATGAAGGCCGCCATTTCGAAATCCGAACCGGTCGTTCGGACTCAAGCGCAGCCCTCGCAGGAAATCCAGCCGATGCTGGCGCACTCCGAAAGCAGCGCGCCGGCCAGTCATGAAGACACGGAGACGCTGCTGAAGCAATTCATGCAATGGCAGCAAAGGCCGGCGGAAGCCCAAGAAAAGCAGTGACAGCGCCGTCGCAAAACACTGACCCGAAACACTGATCATTGATCGAACCTTGAACCACGTACGACCCGAAAGGGGGAAAATATGAAAATGCCCCAAGGCCGAGTTCGGCAGATTACGCATTGGAAGTCCCGTCCCCCGTTCCACGCCGCGCTCCTGATCGGCGTTCTGCTCGCCGGACCTGCCGGCGCAGCACCGGGTGACAAATTCGACGTGCTGCGCGATCTCGCGGGCCGCGTCGGCGCCGTGGTCGGCTCGGCGCTCAATTGCAAGGACATCGCAAGGCCGCGCGTCCAAGTCGTCGTCGACAAGTTCACCACCGTCATCAGGGAGGCTTCCGCCAGCGAGATGGAACGCAGCGACCTGACGCAGGCGCTGGATCGCGGCGTGACCGAGGGACGCACCGCGGTGTCCGTCGGACGGACCGATTGCAGATCGGCCGATCGCCAGCTCGCCGATCTCGAACGTTCAGTCGCCGGTCCCAGCCTGTCGGCAGTGATCGGGCCCGCGCCCGCGAATGCCGCTCCCGCTCTGGCGCCCGCGCCGTCAGCTGCCGCTCCCGCACCCGGACCGGCGTTCGCCGCCACCACGCCGGGACCTGCGCCGGGCGCCGTCTTCCCGCCGCCGGTGGTTCGCGGCGTGACCGACCGCGAAATCCGCTTCGGCATCGCGGCCCCCTTCTCCGGCTCGGCGCGCGAGCTTGGACGCCAGATGAAGCTCGGCATCGAAACCGCGTTCAACCGCATCAATGAGGCCGGCGGCGTCGACGGCCGCATGCTCAAGCTTTTCGCCGCCGATGACGGCTATGAGCCGTCGCGGACCGCGGACGCGATGAAGCAGCTCTACGAGAAGGACCAGGTCTTCGGCATCATCGGCAACGTAGGAACGCCCACCGCGCTCGTTGCGATCCCATATTCGCTCGAGCGCAAGATGCTGTTCTTCGGCGCGTTCACCGGCGCCAACCAGCTGCGCAACGATCCGCCGGATCGTTATGTGTTCAACTATCGCGCCAGCTATGTCGAGGAAACCGACGCCGCCGTGCGCTATCTGGTCAAGATGCGCAAGATCCCGCCGAAGCAGATCGCGGTGTTCGCCCAGCAGGACTCCTACGGCGATGCCGGCTTCCAGGGGGTCGCCAAGGCGTTCCGGGCGATGGGCGTCAACGATGCCGGAATCCTTCGGCTCGGCTACAAGCGCAACACCGTCGAGGTCGACGAGGCGGTGAACGTGCTCAAGGCGCAGAAGACGCCGATCAAGGCGGTCGTGATGGTGGGTACCTACCGGGCTTGCGCCAAGTTCATCGAGAAGACCAAGGACCTAATCCCCGGCCTCACCTACACCAACGTGTCGTTCGTCGGCTCCACGGCGCTTGCAGACGAATTGATGCTGCTCGGACCCCGATTTGCCACCGGCGTCATCGTCACCCAGGTGGTTCCGGCGGTGTCCGGCTATTCCAGCATCGTGCTGGAGTACAAGAACGCGCTTGCCAAATATTTCCCCGGCGAGGCACCGGACTACGTCTCCCTCGAGGGTTATGTGGCGGCCAGCGTACTGATCCAGGGCATCAAGAAGGCCGGCCCGCAATTCGATACCGAGAAGCTGGTCGATACGCTCGAAGCGATGCGCGAGCTCGATCTCGGGCTCGGCACCAAGCTCGGCTACGGCCGCGCCGAGCACCAGGCCTCGCACAAGGTTTGGGGTACGGCGATCGACGAGAAGGGCAAATACCAGCCGATCGAGCTGGAGTGACAGACAACGCCGTCTTGGCCTGGCTTGTCCGGCCATCCACGGCTTCCTTCGACGTGACCAAGAACGACGATGCCCGGGTCAAGCCCGGGCATTTTCTTTTGAGAGACGGAAACGAGTAAGCGGCGTACCGACGACGGGCTCACGCCAGCGCGGGATCGACCGCTTCCTCGTATTCCTTCTTGAAGCGCTCGATCAGTTCGGCGGCGGGCACGACCTTGCCGATGCCGCCGATGCCCTGTCCGCTGCCCCAGATTTCCTTCCATGCCTTCGGTTTGCTTCGCTCGCCGGAAGCGTCGGTGCCAAAGCTCATCTTGGAGGGATCCGACGTCGGAAGGTCGTCGGGATTGAGGCCTGCATTGACGATCGACGGCTTCAGGTAATTGCCGTGGACGCCGGTGAACAGGTTGGAATAGACGATGTCTTCCGCCGACGAGGTCGTGATCATCTCCTTGTAGGCGTCGACCGCGTTGGCTTCCTTGGTGGCGATGAAGGCGCTGCCGATATAGGCAAAGTCGGCGCCGAGCACGCGCGCCGCGCGGATGGCGCGGCCATTGGCGATCGCACCGGACAGCGCAATCGGCCCGTCGAACCAGGCGCGGGTTTCCGCAACGAAGGCAAGCGGCGAGATGGTGCCGGCATGACCGCCGGCGCCGGCAGCGACGAGAATGAGGCCGTCGGCGCCCTTCTCGATCGCCTTGTGGGCGAATTTCTGGTTGATGACGTCGTGGAAGACGATGCCGCCCCATTTATGCGCGGCCTGGTTCAGGTCCTCGCGGGCGCCGAGCGACGTGATCAGCATCGGCACCTTGTGCTTCTCGCAGACGGCCAGATCGTGATCGAGCCGGTTGTTGGACTTGTGCACGATCTGGTTGACGGCGAAGGGCGCCGACGGCCGATCCGGATTAGCCTTGTCCCATGCGGCGAGCTCTTCCTTGATGCGCGCGATCCATTCGTCGAGCAGCGAGGCGGGCCGTGCATTCAGCGCCGGAAACGAGCCGACCACGCCGGCCTTGCACTGGGCGATCACGAGATCGGGCACGGAGATAATGAAAAGTGGCGAGCCGATCACGGGTATCGACAGACGGCCCTTGAACAGAGCAGGCATAGACATGGAAAGCGGATCCTTTATTGGCGGCTTGGATGCCGGGCGTCATACCAACAGGGCAATCTTTCCACTGTCAAGTATTGCGTTTTCACGCTGGATGACATTGGCCAGAAGCGAAGAACGTTTTACCAGCCGGCCCTGTTGTTCCAGCATTAAATTCCCGGGCAGATCCGCCGTTCCGGGCAACGGAATCGGCAGAACCCGCAACGCCGCCTCATTGCAGCAGATCGGGATTGATCAGGCGCTCGAACGAGAACGTCTCGTCCCATTGCTCCTGGGTGAGCAACTTCCGCTCGACCACCACGATCTGGTGCAGCGACTTTCCCTGCGTGTAGCCCTCGCGCGCGATCTCGGCGCACTGCTTGTAGCCGAGCAGAGGCTTGAGCACGGTGACGATGCCGAGCGAATTGAGCACCATGTTGCGCGTGTGCTCGCCATTGGCGGTAATCCCCACGACGCAGTTCTCGCGCAGGCTGTTGACCGCACGCTCCATGGTGCGGATCGAGAAGAACAGCGCAAAGGAGATCACCGGCTCCATCACGTTGAGCTGAAGTTGGCCGGCTGAAGCCGCCAGAGTCACCGTGGTGTCGAGCCCAATGACAAGAAAGCTCGTCTGGTTGACGACTTCGGGAATCACGGGGTTGACC
>JAEZEU010000530.1 GCA_023432885.1 Pseudomonadota bacterium
TGTCCCGGCCATCCACGTCTTTCTTCTGCGGCGCAACTTTAAAGACGTGGATGCCCGGGACAAGCCCGGGCATGACGAAAGTGGTGCGGCATTCCGCAGGACACAGAGCTACGATGTGCCGACGTCACGTCCAGGCCCTTGGATGACGGGAACGGTGCCACGCGCCCTTACCCACCTCAGGTCCGGCGCATTGCAAGTGAGTAATAAATTGATCTCGCTCAAAGTGCCGCGCCGGTTGCTGCGGGAGAGTTCTTAGAAGCGTTCGAAGGCCGGCATTTGGTCGACGCAATTCGCTCGTCAGCAAACGAGGAAACTCCCATGAAGAAAGCCGTTCGCGTTTTGGGAATTACGATATCCGCTCTCACGCTGGCATATGGCAGCATCGCTGCAATGGCGCAGTCCCAGCCGGACCAACAGACTCATTCCCATGGCACGGATCAGGGAAGCGGCGGTACGACGACAGGGCAGGGCGACATGATGCCCGGAGGCATGATGGGTCGCGGCATGATGGGCCGCGGGATGATGGGAGGCGGAGGCGGAATGATGGGGGGTGCGATGGGGCCTCCCATGATGTTCCGCATGATGTTCGCCCTGATGGATGACGGCGACGGGAAAATCTCGTTGCAGGAGTTTCAGGCGGCGCATGAGCGGATTTTCAAGGCCATGGACAGCAACAAGGATGGCCAGGTGACGCTGGAGGAGATGCAGGCGTTCATGCACGGGCAGCCTGCGAAGTCGGCCGCGCAGCAGTAATGTTCGCCTGACAGCCGCTCAGCGCGACGGCTTCAGCCAGCGGCATTCGGTAGGGTGGGCAGAGCGAAGCGTGCTCACCATCGCAGAGTGTAAATGGTGGGCACGCTTGCGCTTTGCCCACCCTACAAATCAGGCTACGCCTTCGCCGGCTTCGGCCAGTACTTGTCGCGCAGATGCCGCTTCACCAGTTTTCCGGTGGGCGTGCGCGGCAGCTCTGGCTCGAAGTCGATGCTCTTCGGGCATTTGATCGGCGACAGATGCTTGCGGCAGAACACGATCAGTTCGGCTTCTAGCTCCTTGCCGGCCTTGGTCATGTCGTGCGGCTCCACCACGGCCTTGACCTCTTCGCCCATCTCCTCGTTCGGAACGCCGAACACGGCGACGTCGGAGACGGCGGGATGAGTGATCAGCACGTCCTCGGTCTCCTGCGGATAGATGTTCACGCCGCCGGAGATGATCATGTAGCTCTTGCGGTCGGTGAGGTAGAGAAAGCCTTCCGCATCGAGATAGCCGACGTCGCCGAGCGTCGACCAGCCCTTGTCGTTGTAGGCCTTGCGCGTCTTGTCGGGGTCGTTGTGATAGGTGAACACGGGTGCGTCGGCGAAATAGACCGTGCCGATTTCGCCAACCGGCCGCTCCTCGTCGTTCTCGTCGAGGATCTTTACCTTGCCGACCACGGCGCGGCCGACGGTGCCGCGGTGCGTCAGCCATTGCTGCGAGGTCGAGACCGTGACGCCGTTGCCTTCGGAGCCGGCGTAGTACTCGATAAGGATCGGCCCCCACCATTCGATCATTTTGGCTTTCACGTCGACCGGGCAGGGGGCGGCGGCGTGGATCGCGCCCTTCAGCGTCGAGACGTTGTAGCGGGTGCGCACCTCGTCGGGCAGCTTGAGCATGCGCACGAACATGGTCGGCACCAGCTGCGACTGCGTCACCTTGTATTTCTCGACCAGCTTCAGGAATTCCTCGGCATCGAAATGCTCCATGATGACGGAGGTCCCGCCGAGGATCGTCGCCATCATGTTGAAGCGCAGCGGAGCTGCATGATAGAGCGGCGCCGGCGACAGATAGATGCTGTCGGCGTTCATGCCGCACATGTCGGCGCAGAGGACCTTCAGGAATGGGTTGGGCACATCGATCCGGTTGCCCTCAAAGTCCTTCTTGATGCCCTTCGGCCGGCCGGTGGTGCCGGAAGAATAGAGCATGTCATAGCCGGCGACTTCGTCCGCGATCGGCGTCTTCGGCTGTGCTGCGGCCTCCTTGTCGTAGGAGCGGAAGCCGGGCTCGGGCTCGTCCACCATGTAGAGCAGGGGCCCGTTCGCCTGGCCGACGAGGCCCTTCACCTGCTCGTAGCATTTCGGCGTGGTGATGAAGACCTTTGCGCCGCAATCCTTGACGATGTAGTCGATCTCGTCCTTGGTCAGATAGCGGCTGATCGCCGTGTAATAGAGACCAGAGCGCTGCGCCGCCCAGCAGATTTCCATGAAGGCGAGGCGGTTTTCCATCAATAGGGCGATATGGTCGCCGGCCTTGAACCCCAGCGAGCGGAACAGGTGCGCGCCCTGGTTGGAGAGTTCGTCGAGTTCGCGATAGGTAATCGCCTTGCCCGTGCCCGCCATCTGGTAGGCGATCTTGTTCGGATTGGTGCGGGCGTGGACGGTCGGGTGGGTCATGGGTGTTTCCTCAACATGAAAATGGCGAGCAGGAAGCGCACCTCCTGCTCGCCAGTCGCCATTGGCTTTTCTTGTTTTTACAGCCGCTCGACGATGGTGACGTTGGCCATGCCGCCGCCTTCGCACATGGTTTGCAAGCCGTAGCGCTTGCCGCGCTGCTGCAGGGCGTTGACCAGCGTGGTCATCAGCTTGGTGCCGGAGCCGCCGAGGGGATGGCCGAGCGCGATGGCGCCGCCATTGACGTTCAGCCGCGCCGGATCGGCGCCGGTGGTCTTGAGCCATGCGGTCGGCACCGAGGCAAAGGCCTCGTTGACCTCGAACAGGTCGATGTCGCCGATCTTCATGCCGGCCTTCTCCAGCGCGCGCTTGGTGGCGGGCAGCGGCGCCTCCAGCATGATGACGGGATCGCCGCCCATCATGGTCATGTGGTGGATGCGCGCCATCGGCTTGACGCCGAGCTGCTTGAGGCCCTTCTCGTTGACGACCATGACGCCCGAGGCGCCGTCGCAGATCTGGCTGGCGCTGGCGGCGGTGAGCTTGCCGCCTTCCGCAATCAGCTTTACGCCCTTGATGCCCTCGATGGTGGCATCGAAGCGGATGCCCTCGTCGATGTGGTGGGTGTCGGTCGACCCGTCGGCGCGGGTGATCTGCACCGGCACGATTTCGTTCTTGAAGGCGCCGGCCTGGGTCGCCGCAATCGCGCGCTGGTGGCTCTGGTAGGAGTATTCGTCGAGCTCATCCTTGGAGAGTCCGTATTTCTCCGCCATCATCTCCGCGCCGGTGAACTGGCTGAACACGATGTTCGGATACTTCTTCTCGATGCCGGGGCTCTTGTAGTGGCCGAAGCCGTTCTTGGCGGGCAGCGAGGAGGCGAGACCCATCGGCACGCGGGTCATCGATTCCACGCCGGCGGCGATCACGATGTCCATGGTGCCGCTCATCACGGCTTGCGCCGCGAAATGCAGCGCCTGCTGCGAGGAGCCGCACTGGCGGTCGATCGAGGTGCCCGGAACGCTTTCGGGGAGCTTCGAGGCCATGATGGCGTTGCGCGCGATGTTGTTGGACTGCTCGCCCGCCTGCATCACGCAGCCCATGATGACGTCCTCGATTTGAGCGGGGTCGGCACCGGTGCGCTCGACGAGCGAGTCCAGCACTTGCGCGGCGAGATCAGCCGGATGCCAGCCGGCCAGGCGGCCTCCCTTGCGGCCGCCCGCGGTACGGGCGGTGGCGACGATAAAGGCCTCGGCCATGACTGATCTCCCTGATTGTTCTCGTTTCAAATGATGGCGCGGATTTAAGAGGTCGCGCCGGCCTTAGTCAATCGATCAATTAACTCTTGAGTGCGACCCGGTCATGCGCTTATGTGCGGTCCCGATGTCAGCCGGAACAGGCAGGACCGCGTTGAATACCAGCGTACCGACGAAGCTTCAGGCCGGCAAAAATCCCACCGCCGAAAAACTGCTGGTCGCGGCAAGCGAACTGATGATCGAGCGTGCCTCGATCGACGTGTCGCTGTCGGACATTGCGCAAAAATCCGGCGTCAACGCCGCGCTCGTCAAATATCATTTCGGCAACAAGGACGGGCTTTTGCTGGCGCTGCTTGCGCGCGATGCGGCGACCGAAATGTCCCAGCTGGAATATCTCCTGGCGCAGAAGATCACGCCGACGGCAAAGCTGCGCCTGCACATTGGCGGCATCATCCGCGCCTATCACCAGTTCCCCTACATGAACCGGCTGATCCATTACCTGCTGCACGAAAGCACGCAGGAGGCGGCCGACGAGGTATCGAAGTTCTTCGTGGCGCCGCTACTGGACTTTCATCGCCGCCTGCTCGCCGAAGGCGTGAGGACCGGCGAGTTCCGCAAGGTCGATCCGGTCTTGTTCTACACCAGCCTGATCGGCGCCTGCGATCACCTGTTCTTCGGCCGCCATGCGATGTCGCGCGCGGTCGGCGTCGGTCCGGTGACCGAGGAAGTCTGCCGCGAATACATCAAGCACATGGAAGCGCTGATCTTCGGCGGCATGCTCGCGCCGGGCAACGAGAACGCGCCCGCAGCGGCCGGATAGTTTCGCAAGTCAAGTCCAGAGAAGAAACGCCCAAGGAAAGGTAGTTACGATGCAGTTGAAAGACGTTGCCGTTATCATCACCGGCGGTGGCTCCGGCCTCGGGGCCGCCACCGCGCGCGCCATGGCGGCCAAGGGCGCCAAGGTCGGCGTGCTCGACCAGAACAAGGAGAACGCCGAGAAGGTCGCGGCAGAGGTAAAGGGCGTGGCCCTTCATGCCGACGTTACCGACGAGGAAGCGATGAAGGCCGCCATCGCCAAGGCCGAGGCGGCCCATGGCGTGGCGCGCGTGCTGATGAACTGCGCCGGCATCGGCGGTTCGCAGCGCGTGGTCGGCAAGGACGGCGTCTATCCGCTCGCCAAGTTCGTCCGCATCATCAACGTCAACCTGATCGGCACCTTCAACGCGCTCCGCCTGTTCGCCGAGCGGCTGGCGACTGCTGCACCGATCGGCGAGGAGCGCGGCGTCATCATCAACACCGCGTCGGTCGCCGCCTATGAAGGCCAGATCGGCCAGATCGCCTATTCGGCTTCCAAGGGCGGCATCGTCGGCCTGACGCTGCCTGCGGCGCGCGACCTCGCCAGCCTCAAGATCCGCGTCAACACCATTGCGCCCGGCATCTTCTTCACCCCGCTGCTGATGGGGCTGAACGAGGAGGCACGCAAGAGCCTCGGCGCCCAGGTGCCGCATCCGGCCCGCCTCGGCGAGCCCGACGAATATGGCGCGCTCGCGGTGCACATCGTCGAGAATGCGATGCTCAACGGCGAGACCATCCGGCTCGACGGCGCGATCCGCATGGCGCCGCGGTAACGGTGTCGTCCCGGCGAACGCCGGGACCCATACGCCGCGGCGTCTCTTGAGGCACTCTGGTCGACGCTGCGTCGTAACAACAACGCGCTGTGGTTATGGGTCCCGGCGTTCGCCGGGACGACGGGTGATAGGGAGGGAGCGCCTCGTGTCTCAACCGCTGCTGATCGAACACCATGACGGCGTCGACCGGGTGACGCTCAATCGCCCGGACAGCCTCAATGCGCTCGATCCCGGCCTCATCGATGCCCTCAACGCTTATTTCCAGGGCTTGCTGCGCAACCGGGATACCCGTGTCGTGGTGCTGAAGGGCGCGGGCGCCTCGTTCTGCGCCGGGCTCGATCTCAAGCACGCGATGAAGCGGCGCGCCGGGCAGCAGGAGCCGCCGGGCGTGACCGAAAGCCTCGATTCGCAGCGGCGCATCGCCGACATCGTGATGCTGATGCGGCGCTGTCCGCAGCCGATCATCGCGCTGATCCAGGGCGCGGCGGCCGGCGGCGGCTTTGCCCTGGCGCTGGCCTCCGACATCCGCATCGCCGCGAAGAATGCGCGGATGAACTGCGCCTTCATCAAGCTGGGCCTGGGCGGATGCGACATCGGCACCAGCTATTTCCTGCCGCGCCTCGTCGGCGTGTCGGTGGCGTCGGAACTGATCCTGACCGGCCGCTTCATCGGCGCCGAGCGCGCGCTGGCGGTCGGGCTGGTCTCGGAACTCGTCGAGGATGCCGAAGCGCTCGATGCGGCGGCCGAGCCCTATGTCGATGCGATGCTGACGGCCTCGCCCGTGGGCCTGAGGCTCTCGAAGGAATGCCTCAACATGGCCGTCGATGCCGGCTCGCTCGAGGCCGTTATCGCGATGGAAGACCGCAACCAGGTGCTGTGCAGCCGTTCCGAGGATTTCAATGAAGGCATCAGGGCCTTCCTCGAAAAGCGAAAGCCTGTCTATATCAGGCGCTGACAACAATAACGGATAAGAAAAATAATTCCGGGAGACGCAAAATGGATGGGAGTGCAGCGGCAGTGCTGACCAGGCCGGCCTTTCGCAAGATCGAATGGCTGCCGCGCGATATCGACGTCGAGCGCCGGCCGGATGGCGTCATCGTCCTGAAGTCGCGCATTCCGCTGCAATCTTACGAGCCGCATATCCCGGCCTCGCTCGCGAAATGGGCGAACCAGGCGCCCGACCGCATCTGGCTGGCGCAGCGCGGCGGCCCGGATCGCCAGTGGCGGAAAGTCTCCTATGCAGAAGCCAAGCGCATCGTCGACGGGCTGACGCAGGGCCTTATCGATCTCGGCGTTGAAGATGGGCGCCCGGTCGCGATCCTGTCCGGCAATTCCATCGAACATGCGCTTATGACTCAGGCGGCGATGCAGGCGCGCCTTCCCGCGGCGCCGGTGTCGCCGGCCTATTCGCTGATGAGCCAGGATCACCTGAAGCTCAAATACCTGTTCAACCTGATCAAGCCTGCGGTCGTGATGGTGCAGGATGGCCCGACCTTCGAGAAGGCACTGAAGGCGCTCGATCTCACCGGCGTCACGGTCGTGCATGTGCTGCGGCCGTGCGAGGGCATCAGGAGCGTATCCTTTGCCGATCTGGCCGCGACGCCGGTCACCAGAGCCGTCGAAGAGTCCATCGCAAGGATAACGCCGGATACCGTCGGCAAGCTGCTGTTCACCTCGGGTTCGACCGGCATGCCCAAGGCCGTCATCAACACCCAGGAGATGATGTGCGCCAATGCCGCGATGATGATGCAGGTCCGCCCGCGCGACCCGGACGGTCCGGTCTCGACGATGCTGGACTGGATGCCGTGGAACCACACCATGGGCGGCAACGCCGCGTTCCATCCGATTCTGGTGGATGGCGGCACGCTTTATATCGACGACGGCCGGCCGATGCCGGGACAGTTTGAAGAGACCATCCGCAATCTGCGCGAGGTGTCGCCGACCTACTACGCCAACGTGCCGGCCGGCTACGCCGCCCTCGCAGCGGCGATGGAGAAGGACGAGGCGCTCTGCCGCAGCTTCTTCAAGAACCTCTCGATCATGGCCTATGGCGGCGCGCGGCTGCCCGATGACCTCTACGACCGCATGCAGGCACTCGCCGTGAAAACCACCGGCGAGCGCATCGTGTTCTACACCGGCTGGGGCTCGACCGAGACCGCGCCGACCTCGACCGGCACTTATTGGGACACCGAGCGCGTCGGTCTGATCGGCCTGCCGTTTCCCGGCGTCGAATTGAAGATGGTGCCGTGCGGCTCGAAATACGAGCTGCGCCTGCGCGGCATCAACGTCACGCCGGGTTATTTCGGCCAGCCTGAGCTGACCCGGAAGATGTTCGACGAGGAAGGTTTTTACTGCATCGGCGATGCCGGGATTTTTGTCGATGAGAGCGACCCTCTGCAGGGCATCATCTTCGCGGGGCGCGTGGTCGAGGATTTCAAGCTCACCACCGGCACCTTCGTGCATGTCGGCTCGCTGCGCACCGACGCCATCGCAGCCGCCACGCCTGTCGTTCACGACGCGCTGGTGGCCGGCCAGGACCGCGAATTCATCGGCCTGCTCGCCTGGCCCAATCTGCATGCCTGCCGCCAGATGATCGGCAATCCAGAGGCGACGTTCGAAGACGTGGTCAGGCATCCCGAAGTGATCGCCTGCTTCAAGCGCGGTCTGGAAGCGCACAATGCGTCTTCCACCGGCAGCAGCATGCGCATCGCCCGCGCCATGCTGATGGTCGAGCCGCCCTCGATCGACGGCAACGAACTCACGGACAAGGGCTACATCAACCAGCGCGCGGGCCTGGAGCGCCGCGCCGACCTGGTCGAGCGGCTCTATGCCGAAACGCCCGATCAAGACGTGATCGTGCTGCAATGAAGGCGACACTCTCTCACTTCGTCATTCCGGGATGCGCCGCGAGGCGCAGGCCCGGAATCCATGCTCAAGATGGTGGCTATGGATTCCGGGCTCGTGCTTCGCACGCCCCGGAATGACGGCAAGAAACGATAGCAAGTTAAAGGGCAAACGCCATGAACTTCGATTTCTCCGACGACCAGAAGCAGATGCGCGATGCCGCGCGCAAATTCCTGTCCGAAAAATGCCCGCCGAAGGCGGTGCGCGCCGTGCTCGACGGCAAGGCCGCCTATGACAAGGAGCTGTGGAAGGGCCTTGCCGAGATGGGATTCCTCGGCGTTGCGATTCCCGAACAATTCGGGGGCGCAGGCGCAGGTCACCTGGAGCTCTGCGTGATCGCGGAGGAAATGGGCCGCGCCATTGCGCCGGTGCCGTTCTCCTCGACGGTGTATCTCGCCGCCGAAGCGCTGCTGATCGCTGGCTCCGACGCGCAGAAGCAGAATTGGCTGCCGAAGATCGCCGCCGGCGAGGCGATCGGCACGCTGGCGCTGTTCGAAGGGGCCGGCAATCCCTCGCCGAAAGCGATCAAGCTCACCGCATCGAACGGCACGCTAAACGGCGTGAAGAAGCCGGTGCCGGACGGCGCAATCGCCGACTTCGCGGTGGTCGCCGCGCGCACCGGCTCGACAGGGCGCGATTCCGATATCTCGCTGTTCCTGGCCGATCTGAAGGCCGGCGGCGTCGAGGTGAAGGAGCTGACAAACATCGATCCGACCCGCGGCCAGGCTGAACTGACTTTCAAGAACTGCAAGGCCGAGCCGCTGGGTGCGGCGGGCGAAGGCTGGAGCGTGATCACGCAGGTGCTCGACCGCGCCGCAGTGCTGCTCGCCTTCGAGCAGGTCGGCGGCGCCGACCGTGCGCTGGAGATGGGCCGCGACTACGCCCTCGACCGTATCGCCTTCGGCCGGCAGATCGGCTCGTTCCAGGCGATCAAGCATATGCTCGCCGACATGTATGTCTCGGCGACGCTGGCGCGTTCCAACTGCTACTACGGCGCCTGGGCGCTCTCGACCAACGCCGGCGAGCTGCCGGAAGCGGCCGCGGCCTCGCGCATCAGCGCCACGCAGGCGTTCCAGCACTGCGCCAAGAACAACATCCAGGTCCATGGCGGCATGGGATTCACCTGGGAGTTCGATTGCCACATGTATTACCGCCGCGCCAACGCCACCGCGCTGACGCTCGGCTCGCTATCCTATTGGGAAGACGCGCTGATCGACCGCATGCGCAAGAAGAACGCGGCGTGACGTAACACACACGTCATTCCGGGGCGATGCGAAGCATCGAACTATGGAGCGCACTTGCGCTCCTGAGAATCTCGAGATTCCGGATCGACCCGCTTCGCGGCTCGTCCGGAATGACGGACGAGAGGATGAAATAAATGAACTTCGACGATACCCCGCAGGAAGCCGCATTCCGCGCCGAGGCGAGAGCCTGGATCGCGGCGAACGCGCCCAGGCAATACGAGGAAGACCTGCGCAAATCCTCGCTCGGCCGCACTCAGATCAAGGGCGCGAACCTGCTCGAGGTCGCAAAGGCCTGGCAGAAGAAGAAGGCGGATGCCGGCTGGGCCTGCCTGCTCTGGCCGAAGGAATATGGCGGCCGCGGCGCTTCCCCGATCGAACGCGTGATCTGGCAGCAGGAGGAGGGCCCGTTCGGCAAGCTCTCTTCGGTCTTCATCATCGGCCACGGCATGTGCGGTCCGACCGTGATGGCGT
>JAEZEU010000008.1 GCA_023432885.1 Pseudomonadota bacterium
TCTCGCCACAGCACCTCGCGCAGCGCATCGCCGGCGTTGCTAGCCCGCGCCAATCCTGAGGAATGAACCGTAACGCCACGATGGCAAGAGCCACAAAATGCAGCAGCCGCAGCGGACTGAGATTGGATTTGTCCAGCGGAGAAAAAAAGTTCGGCAAGCTTCGCGGCGTGATGCTGCAACTCAATGCGATGACCAGGCTGAAAACCAGATAAAGGACGGCAAGGACAAGCGCCACGCGCGACGCCATCCACGGCCGGCATTTCTTCCCCTGGATGACGGACCACGCTCCGAGCACCATCAAAAACTGCCAAGCCAGCGGATTGAAGAACCAGACGGTATTGGGCCAGGCTGGAACGCTCCAGCCGAAGACGTGCACAAGCGCATAAAGCAACAGCGAACCACCAAGCGTCAGGTTTGGTGCTCGCAGCAGCAACCACAGCAGCGGCGCGAACAAGACGTGATAGATCACAAAGACCGGCAAGATGTCGGTGTTGACGGGACGGTATTGCAGGATGGCAGCGTGCGCGAGCGTTGCGCCCGGCTGCTCGAACAGAATCCGCGTATTGCTCCCGTCGGCGAGATTATCGCTGCCAGCAAGGTAGACAACGATGGTGCAGGCGAGCGTGAGCAGTAGAAATGCCGCATAGATGTCCCATCCCCGCCGCAGCGAGCGGCTGATCATGCCGCTCCACCCCTCGCGCTGACGTGCCCTGCCGTAGGCGAGCGCGCAGGTAACGCCCGAGATGAACATGAATAGTTCGGCGGCATCGCTGAAGCCGTAGTTACGCGGTGTCAGCCAGCTTCCGATGTTGTTGGGAACATGGTCAAGAAATATCCACCACAGCGCGATCCCGCGACAGATATCGATGCGGATGTCGCGGCCAGACTCCGTGAACTCCGGCTGTCTCTCCCGGATCACCCGCTTCGATGTGTAAGTTCCGCCATGCATCTGGTTCGCCCTGTCCGGCGAGCGCGCACGCTTTTGGTCGGACATTGGTTGATGGTACGCGCGCGAGCCAGGACGGCGGCGTGTCGCTGACCGAGCGTACGGTAGTCCGCTACTTGATGGTTGAGGCCTCGTTTGTCGCGGCTGCGTCACCCCGGGTGCCGCCTGCATCACTGCGCCCGGGATCGCGGCTATCCCAACGCGCCTCCAGGAGTTCGTCACTGACCGGGATCAGAAGCTGTCTTCGCATTTCGGCGAGGCGGGCACGGCAGTACTCACGGTAAAGCAGGTCGAATATGGTGGGCATGATCGAACCCTCGCTTGGTCATCGCCGTCGACGTCCGACGCGATAGATTTCGGCCATTTCATCCGGCGCAAAATGAAGAGCGCCGAAGGGAGTTTATGTCCGACGGAATCTGACGACGAATTCGCATCAAGTACGAAACGAGGTCGGCAACGGAGGACATTCAATTGCTGCAGATCAATCTGCATCGCGGATCGTTGAGTTCGATCAATCGCGAACGACGTAGTAAAGCTGCGCTTACGCGTGCAACCGCCAACAACGTCTAAATGAACCCAATGGCAGCAACGAGAACAGAACCTTTACGCCCATCTCCTCTTGAAGGAGATTTTTTGCGTCACAACTTTCGCAATCAATATCGTCCCAATTTTCTGGTTCCCGCGTGAGCCAGTTCACATCAGCGTTAATCAAAAGCGCATGAGCCTACCAAGCGGGCGGCGTAACTTCTTGGACTATTGCGTACCCCTCGAGCGAAGGCGGTGCGCGAACTGCAAGCTAGGGATACCGGCAGCATTTGTCGGAGCACTTCATTCGATCGAGGCTGGAGCTTCCGCATGACCCCGGGGCAGGCGATGTCGCACCCCATTGTTTCTCGACGGCACACGGCTTGGCAGGGAACAACCTCTAGAGTCTTTCTTCCTAGAGCTCGAGCACGAGCTTCGGCAGCATGCGTCCGGCGATCGAGCCCGACGGTACAAGGCCAACCTCGCGCGCCCCGAGCCGGCGATAGAACGGCGCCGCATCGGGGTCAGCCTCGATGACCATCCGCGACGCGCCCAGGGCGTGCGCGGTATCCAGCGCCCAGGCGAACAGCGCCTGACCGACACCGAGGCGCATGGCCGCCGGATCCACGAACAGCTTCGCGAGATCCGCCTCGTTGCCGGCCACCCTCACCTGGGCAACGCCGACGACGTCCTCACCTCGCGCGGCCACAGCGATGTGCGAGGATTTTAGATCGTGCAGATCGAACGACAGCTCGCACCGGCACGCCGCCAAAAAGGCTTCATCATAGCCCCATACTGCCTTTGAGCGCATGCAGAGCTCGGAGAGCGCCGGCAGTTCCCCGAGATCAGGCGCGCGGATGAGCAACTGCATGGACGCTCCGCCAAAGGTTGGTGCCGATCAGCCCCGAGCCATGGCAGCACGACCATCAGAAGCCGTATCGCGCAGCTCCCCATCGGCGCGGGTTCTGCGCTGCCCTTGGCCGGGAACCTAGCATAGCCGGCCAGCGCCCTGCTATCCTGCCAACCATGACGTCCCGTGACTCCGCTTCCTCCGAGATTACCCCCGACGTGCTGCTGCGCGCCTATGCCTGCGGGATTTTCCCGATGGCCGAGAGCGCCGACGATCCGACCCTGTTCTGGGTCGAGCCGGAAATCCGCGGCGTGATCCCGCTCAATGGTTTTCGCATCGCCTCGCGCCTTGCCCGCACGGTGCGTTCGGACGCCTTCACGGTGACGGCCAACACCGCGTTCAGGGCCGTCATGGCCGGATGTGCGGCGCCGCAGGAAGGCCGCGAGGACACCTGGATCAACAAGCGCATCCGCGAGCTCTATTTCGACCTGCACGAGCTCGGCCATTGCCACAGTGTAGAGGTCTGGCGGGACGGCGATCTTGCCGGCGGACTCTATGGCGTCAGTCTCGGCCGCGCCTTCTTCGGCGAGAGCATGTTCCACCGCGTCCGCGACGCCTCGAAAGTGGCGCTGGTGCATCTGGTAGCGCGCCTGATCGCGGGCGGATTCGAGCTGCTCGACACGCAATACGTTACCGAGCATCTGCGCAGCTTCGGCGCGGTGGAGATTCCCCGCCGCCGCTACCGCAGCCTGCTCGATCACGCCATTGCCGGCGAGCCCGCAGATTTCGCAAAGCTGCCGCCGGCAACGCCAATCAGCGGCGCGCACGCGCTCGAGATCGTCGCGTCGCGCAGCTGATTATCTGATGATCAGCGGAAGATGCTGAACAGCCCGCCCGGCTGCTGTTGCGGCGGCGGAGGTGGCGGGGGCGGTTGCCCATATCCGGGCGGCGGCAACGGACGTGGCGCCGCCTGCTTCTGCGGCGGCGGACGCTTCTGCTGCGCCGGCGGCGTCGCCGGCTTCGGCGGATCGGGCTGGGCGCTGACGATGGTCTGGTCCGGACCCTTACAGTCGGTCAGCCAGATGTCGTAGACGGGATGTTCGACGCCGTGGAGACCGGGGCTTGCCGCAAACATCCAGCCAGAGAAGATGCGCTTGACCTCGCCTTGCAGCGTGATCTCGTCGACCTCGACGAAGGCGTCGGTGTTGGCGGCTTCGGTGGACGGCCGCGTGTAGCACACGCTGGTCTTTACCCGCAGCGCGCCGAACTGCACGGTCTCGCCGATATCCTGGTCGAAATTGATGATGCGTCCGGTGATCTTGTCGAGGCCGGAGAAGGTCGCCTTCTTGTTGGTGACCTTGGTCGAGGGCGGCTCGCTGACCACTTCGTCGCCCGGCTGGATGCTCGCCGGTGCCTGCGGCACGCCCTTGGGCTGGCGCTGGCCCGGCGACAGCCCCGGCAGCGGATTGACGCCGCCCGGAGGCGCATTGGCTATACCCGGCTGCGGCCCCGCGCCCGGCTGCGGCGGCGAAACGGCGATGCCAGGCTGCTGCCCTTGCGGCACCACGGTTGAGCCCGGCGGCGGCGCCAGGGGCTGCGACTGTACCG
>JAEZEU010000075.1 GCA_023432885.1 Pseudomonadota bacterium
ACAGCAGCAATGGTGGTGAGCAAGGCGCGCGGCGGATTGGGGAAGACCATGGCATTCTCTGGATTATGGAAGATTCGCAACAATACTTAGGCCCCTCCTGCGCCGCAACTGGGGCGTCATCACGAAAATGTAGATTTAACAGTGAAAATACCGGCGTTCTCGGCAAGGCGCACCTCACTTGCATGTCTTAACATCTTGCGCGAAACAAATTGCTCTTCCGATCCCAAGCGGATCGGACAGCAGCGTTTTTACCTTTTTGGGGGACGGAATATGGCGGGTACTGTCGAACAGAAATTGGCGGCGGACGGAATCACTCTTGCCGAGCCGAGGAGCCCCATCGCGAATTACGTTCCCTTCGTTCGCAGCGGCAACCTGTTGTTCGTCTCGGGCCAGGTTTGCATGGATTCCGAGGGCAAGCTGATTGCCAAGGGCAAGGTCGGCGCTGGTGTCACCGTCGAACAGGGCTATGCGGCCGCCAAGGGATGCGGCGTCAACCTGCTCGCCCAAGTGAAGGCGGCGCTCGGCGATCTCGACAAGGTCACCCGCGTGGTCCGGCTCGGCGGGTTCGTGAACTCAGCACCCGACTTCGTCGACGGGCCAAAGGTGCTGAACGGCGCCTCGGACCTGATGGTGGCGGCCTTCGGCGACAAGGGCCGCCATGCTCGGACCACAGTTGGCGTGTCGTCGCTGCCGGCCGATGCGGCGGTCGAAGTCGAGGCCGTGTTCGAGGTCGTCTGACCCGATGCGCGCCCCCAGCTGGCTGACCGCGCGCCCGGTCGCCCATCGCGGCCTGCATGACATTTCACGCGGCATTGTCGAGAACATGCCGGGCGCGGTCGAAGCCGCCATTGCCGGCAACTTTGCCATTGAAGTCGACATCCAGCTCACCGCCGATGGCGAGGCGATGGTGCATCACGACGATGCGCTCGGCCGGCTCAACGAGGGGGCTGGCCTGCTGCTGGAAAAGACAGCGGCGCAGCTGAAGGCGGTCAAGTTCAAGGACACCGGCGAGCGCATGATGTCGCTCGCCGATCTCTGCACCCTCGTTGCAGGCCGTGTGCCGCTGGTGATCGAGGTGAAGAGCCACTTTGACGGCGACCGCGAACTGGTCAGCCGGATGGCGGAGGTCCTTTCCTCCTACTCCGGCCCGGTGGTCGGTATGTCGTTCGATCCGGACCAGGTGCTGGCGCTACGCGAGATCGCGCCCAACCTGCCGCGCGGTATCGTCGCGCAGCGCGACTATGATGACGATTACTGGAAGAAACTCACGAAGCAGCAGCGCGACAGCATGCTCTATCTGCGCCACGGTTTTCGCACCGAGCCGCATTTCGTCGCCTACTGGGTGAACCAGCTGCCGGCGGCTGCGCCATGGATCGCGCGCAATATTTTCGGCTGCCCGCTGTTGACCTGGACCGTTCGCACGCCCGAGCAGCGCGCCCGCGCCGCGCGTTATGCTGATCAAATGATCTTCGAAGGTTTCGTGCCGGGAACCTGATCTGTGCCGGGCCTTGAAGTGGCACGCGCAATGCACGATCTTGTTCTCACTGATGACCTCATCCGAAATCACCCTCGAAGCGGTTTCCTCGATCAGCGCGATCCCGGCGGCTGAATGGGATGCCTGCGCCAATCCGAGCGATTCCAGCGCGGCTTCAAAACCGCATTATAACCCCTTCGTATGTCACTCCTTTTTTGCAGCCGCGGAAGCCTCCGGCTCGGCCACCCCGCGCACCGGCTGGGGCGCGCGGCACCTGATCGCCAGGCTCGACGGCAGAATCGTCGGCATCGTGCCGTCCTATCTGAAATCGCACTCGCAAGGCGAATACGTGTTCGATCGCGGCTGGGCCGACGCCTATGAGCGCGCAGGCGGGCGCTACTATCCGAAGCTGCAGTGCTCCGTCCCGTTCACGCCGGCCACCGGCCCTCGCCTGCTGATCCGCGACGGGGTCGACCGCGAGCGCATTGCCGACGCGCTCGCCGCCGGGCTGATGGCGCTATGCAACGCCACGCAGGCTTCATCGGTGCACGTCACCTTCGCTCGCGAGTCGGAGGCGAAATACCTTGCCCAACACGGATTCCTGATCCGCAACGACCAGCAATTCCATTGGCATAACCAGGGCTACAATACCTTCGACGATTTCCTGGCCACGCTCAATTCGCGCCACCGCAAGGCGATCAAGCGCGAGCGGCGCGAGGCTGTCTCAGCCGGCATCACCGTCCACTGGCTTACCGGCAGCGAAATCGATGAGGACGCCTGGGATGCCTTTTTCGGCTTCTACATGGAGACCGGCTCACGCAAATGGGGCCGACCCTATTTGACACGGCAATTCTTCTCGCTGATCGGCGAGAGCATGAGTAAGGACGTGCTGCTCGTCATGGCCAGGCGCAACGGCCGCTGGATCGCCGGCGCGATCAACTTTATCGGCTCCGACACGCTGTTCGGCCGCAACTGGGGCGCCATCGAGCATCACCCCTTCCTGCATTTCGAGGTCTGCTACTATCAGGCGATCGATTTCGCGATTCAGCGCGGATTGGATACGGTCGAGGCCGGCGCCCAGGGCGAGCACAAGCTCGCGCGCGGGTATCTGCCGCAGACGACATGGTCGGCGCATTTTATCGCCGATCCCGGCTTGCGCCGGGCGATTGCCGATTACCTCAAGCGCGAGCGTGCCTATGTCGCAGAGGCCGGCCGCGAACTCGCCGCTGCGGGCCCGTTCCGGAAAAGCGCTGATGACGCGCCTTAGGGTTTTTGGGTAAGACTTGGGCAAGCGCTACAGATTCCAGGAGCAGCCATGCCCGCCTATGACCCGCAAAACCCCTTCGCGAAGATCCTGCGGGGCGAATTCCCCTGCTACAAGGTCTATGACAACGAGCACGTGCTGGCCTTCCTCGACATCATGCCACGCTCGCCGGGCCACACGCTGGTGATCCCGAAGGCACCGGCCCGCAATATCCTCGACATTACCGCCGACGACTATGCTCATGTCGCGCGCGCCGCGCACAAGATTGCCGCCGCCGCGATGAAAGCCTTCCAGGCCGACGGCATCACCGTGCAGCAGTTCAACGAGCCCGCCGGCGGACAGGTCGTCTTCCACCTGCACATGCATGTCATGCCGCGCCACAACGGCATCGCCCTGCTGCCGCCCGCAAGCCGCAAGGAAGATGTGAAGGTGCTGGAGGACAACGCGACCAAGCTGATCGCAGCGCTGGGATAAGACCCGCCGTCACTGCGAGCAAAGCGCAGCAATCCGTCGGGCCGCAACGGAAGTATGATTACTTCCTTCTCGCAATGATGGAGCAAGCCTTCACTCCGTGTCGAAATCCCCTGCTTGCGGCGGCGCGAGCGGCGTAAACTCGCAGCGGTCGGGCTTCACATCCAACAGCGGCGTGCCGTCTAGGCAATCGAGCCCGCGCACGAGGATGGTGTTGCCTTCGACGCCTACCAGCTTCACGATCGAGGTGGCGATCGGATTGGGTCGCACCGGCGAGCGCAGCGAAAAGGTGCCGCGCGTTTTCTGGTTGTTCTTCGGGCTCTGCAGCACGAGGTCGCGGCGCGAGTGGTGCAGCCAGTAGATCACCTCGAGATTTTCGTAGAAGTCGACGCCCTTGATGGCAGGCACGAACGGCTCGAAGATTTCCAGCCGGCAGATCGGACCGTCCTGCCGGCCCTGCCGCGGCGTTTCCAGCCGCGAGGTCCATGGCGTGCGGATGCGGCCGATGAAGACGAGCCCGGCATCGTCAGTGGCGGGCAGGTCGATAGCGACCTCGCCCTCGCGGATTTCACTCTCTCGAACCATGTTCTCTATCCAGCACTTTTCGGGG
>JAEZEU010000181.1 GCA_023432885.1 Pseudomonadota bacterium
GTGAACCGGGTGAAGTCTTCTCCAGCGTCGCATTCCGGCGATCGATCTTGCCGACGAAGCAATAACCTCGTCCAGCCACGTTCGCGATGTAGTTTGCTCCATCCCGGCCGTCTCCCAAGGCCTTGCGGAGGTTCGCGATGTGAACGCGCAGGCTGCTTTCCTCCACGGTGACATTGGGCCACACTTGGTCCGTCAAGTGCTGCTTCGACATGATGTCGCCGGCGTTCTCGATCAACAAGATGAGAAGGTCGAGCGCACGGCCACCGAGCTGCACAGGCGCATCCTGCTTGAAGAGTTGCCGTTGCGCTGGAAACAGGCGAAACGGACCGAATTCAACACATGACGAAGCAGAGTTCATCCCGTCTCCTTGCGGCGAACCGATTCGGCGCCGGCTGGTCAAACAGTCGCTTCAGGAACAAACTATACGGCGGTAGCCGGCTCGAATTGTCATGCTTCATCGAATATATTTTGACCGTACTTCAGTTAGAAGCAGAAAGGCCCGAGCCGTCTCGTCATTGAGGCGCCGAAGCACATCAGCGCCAGTTGCGAGACAGTCGCAACCGCCGGTGGCTGGCCTCCACGTCTGAAAGCCGTTCGGAGCTTACGCTCAAATCAGCTCGCGATCGGGCTGGTTTCAACGCGCACATCACAACGACTCACAACGATTCACTGGCTTCACATGGGCCGCAGCAGCCATGGTCTGTGGCGACGCTGGCACTTCAGCAAGCGCGCTGTTCAAAGGAAGTAGGCAGGCAGATCATGAATACGAAAAGCTCAATGGATGCCGTGGTTTCCCATGGAAACAACGCGCCGTTCGTGCGCCAGAAGGTCACACGACCGACGGCCGGACCGGGCCAGGTGCTGGTTCGTATCAAAGCGAGCGGGGTGAACCCGCTCGACCTCAAAATCCGAAGCGGAAAAGCGCCCCATGCCAAGCATCCGCTTCCCGCGATTTTGGGCATGGACTTGGCCGGAACGGTTGAGGCCATCGGAGCTGGCGTCACGGCTTTTGCACCCGGGGACGATGTCTATGGGCTGACTGGCGGGATCGGCGGTCTCCAAGGCTCCTTGGCGGAATTCGCCGCCGTGGATGCGGATCTGCTCGCGCCAAAGCCCGCAAACTTCACCATGCGCGAGGCAGCCGCGCTCCCGCTAGTTTTCATTACGGCGTGGGAAGGACTGGTCGACCGTGCCCGGGTTCATGAGGGACAAAAGGTCTTGGTTCAGGGAGCTGGAGGCGTTGGCCAAATGGTCATCCAGATCGCCCGGGCCCTTGATGCGGAGGTGTACGCCGTCGACAAAACTGCTCAACGTAGTCTGATCGAGCAGCTCGGTGCCACCGCCATCGATCACCACCTATCCACGGTAGAGGAGTATGTGGACGATCACACCAAGGGGCGCGGCTTTGACATTGTCTACGACACCGTTGGAGCACTGGATCCTTCGTTCAACGCGGTCATGCGCTTTGGTCACGTCGTCAGTTGTCTCGGCTGGAGTACCCATTCCCTTGCGCCGCTCTCATTCCGTGCGGCAACCTATTCGGGCGTATTCACACTGCTGCCGATGCTGACCGGCCAGGGTCGAGCACATCACGGACAAATTTTGCGCGAGGCAACGCGGCTCTCGGAGGCCGGGAAGATTGCTCCACGTCTCGACCCGCGCCGATACACCTTCGATTCCGTGGCCGATGCGCACCGTGCAATCGAAAATCGCAGCGCTGCGGGCAAGATCGTCATCGATATTGCCGAGTAATTGGCCGCAATAAGCCAGGCGAGTGGATTGACAATCTTCATTAGAAAAGAAGCAGGAGCCAGACGATGAGTACCATCACAACCAAAGACGGCACACAGATCTTCTACAGGGATTGGGGTTCGGGCCAGCCCATCGTTTTCCATCACGGGTGGCCCCTGAGCGGAGACGATTGGGACAATCAAATGCTCTTCTTTCTCCAGCAGGGTTATCGTGTGATCGCTCATGATCGACGTGGCCACGGCCAGTCTACTCAGACCTCCAAAGGGAACGACATGGACACTTATGCGTCCGATGTCGCCGAACTTGCGACGCAATTGGACCTGAAGAACGCGATCCACGTCGGGCACTCGACCGGCGGCGGCGAGGTGGTGAGGTATGTTGCGCAGCACGGGAAAGGCCGTGTAGCAAAGGCCGCGATCATCAGCGCCATTCCGCCTGTGATGCTGAAAAGCGAAATAAATCCGGGTGGGACACCGATCGAGGTCTTTGACGGTTATCGGACGGCGCTCGCAGCTAACCGCGCGCAATTCTACCTCGACGTGGCGAGTGGTCCCTTCTACGGATTCAACCGGCCAGGAGCGACGGTCGTCGAGGGCATGATCCGAAACTGGTGGCGCCAGGGAATGATGGGCAGTGCGCTGGCGCATTACGAGTGCATCAAGGTGTTCTCGGAAACAGACCTCACGGACAGCCTCAAGAAAATCGACGTGCCCATCCTCATCATGCATGGCGACGACGACCAAGTCGTCCCGATCTCCGATTCCGCCGAGCTATCAATCAAACTCGTGAAGAACGGAACGCTCAAGATCTATAAGGGGCTTCCGCATGGGATGTTCGCAACTCATTCGGAGATCATCAACCGGGATCTCCTTGCTTTCATCCAGGCATGACCACCCTGGGGTCGGCTGAAGACGAGATTGTCTCGGCCAGCCTGTCTCACACCTTAACATCTATTCAGCGCGCTGGTCGCCATGTGGCCAGAAATGGAGGATACGTCATGACTAGCGTACAAAAGCTTTCGCGTCGCGGATTCTGCTTGTGCTGTATCGCAGCGACCACGACGGTCGCAACAAGTGGCTGGCTTAGCCCGCGGCAGTCCTTTGCGAGGGCGCAGGGTATTGTGGACATGATCCGCGCCGATGCGGCAAAGGCCTCGATCAAGACCTATAAGTTGCGTGGCGACGTCGCCATTCTCGAAGGATCAGGCGGCAACATCGCCGTGCTGACGGGGGGCGACGGAAAGCTGTTGGTCGACGCTGGAATCACGGCTACACGCCCTCGGATCATGGAAGCCCTTGCGAGCCTCGGCAGCGCGCCGGTAAAGCATCTCGTCAATACACATTGGCATTTCGATCACGCCGACGGCAACGAATGGATCAACCGGGAAGGAGCAGCAATCCTTGCTCATGAGAACACGCGCAAGCACTTGATGGCCGCGGTGCGGGTGGAGGACTGGAATTTTGACTTCCCCGCTTCCCCTTCCAGCGCCATTCCCACCGAGACGTTCGCTGCCGAAAAGACCCTTGTATTGAACGAGTCTACCCTGCTCCTTAAGCACCATCCGAACGCGCACACTGACGGTGACATTACTGTCACATTCGCCGAAGCGAATGTATTACATGCCGGCGATATCTACTGGAACGGCATCTATCCATTCATCGACTACTCGACCGGCGGAAGCATTGACGGGACGATTCGTGCGGTTGAAGCGCTCCTTGCAAATACGGACGACCAGACGATCATCATCCCCGGGCACGGACACCCTGTAAGCTCCAGGTCAGAGCTCAGGGATTATCACAATATGCTCGTCGCTATTCGCGATCGGATTGGCACGCTGAAGGAGCAGAAGCGAACCTTGGAGGAGACCATTGCGATGAATCCAACGGCTGCTTTCGATCAGAGATGGGGTCAGTTCGTGATCACCCCAGCCTTCTTCACAAAACTTGTTTATGAAGGGGTCTGACCGTAGGCTCGATCGGTCCAGCCCGGTTCGTGCCCGCAACCAGCTATGAAGCCGCTTGCGACATGGCATTTTTGACGATCTATGCGCAGGTATTACTCCGCCTTGATACGGAGAACATTGCCGGACGCCTGCCAACAATTCTGTCGCGACGATTTGGTGAGGCGCCCGCCGTCCCGAGGTGTGCGAACATGCCAAGGGACAAATCCGTCGCAGCCAGAGCCACTGGCTGCCTGGAGTCACTTATCCCGTCGAGGATTACATAAAGAAACTGAATGTAACGCGCCATGGTAAACTGACTTGTTGCAACAATCGAGCGAGTCTAAACCCCGACCCATCGAATGTTGGGTTGCTATTTGATGCTCGGTCGCCGAAGTTCCCCGAACGCTCAGAAGCACAAGCGCATTGCTGTCATCGGAGCTGGACCTGCGGGCCTCGTGACGGCAAAGACTTTGATAGCTGCCGGGGCCGAAGTCGTGGTCTACGAGAAGGGCAGTGCGGTCGGTGGTACTTGGCTAGGGGCCGATCACAATGATCGGAACTTCATCTATCAGAATCTGCACATCAATACATCGAAACGACTCACGGCATTTGAAGGGCTGCCGTTTCCGCCAGATACGCAGGTCGTTCCCGATCATCGTGATATGGCGAGGTATATGCAGGCCTATGCCGAGCGCTTCAATCTGATCGGGAAGATCAAGTTCGGGAACGCAGTCGTCGAACTTGTTCCGAATGCGGCCGATCAAGAGGTGGGCTGGACGGTCAAAGCAAGCGGCGGCTCCGCAGAAAAGTTCGATGTCGCCGTTGTCTGCACCGGGCCCTTCAACCGTCCTTATCACTCTCCAGATATGGCCGAATTCAAGGGGGAATACGTGCATTCGGCCAATTATCGGGTTCCCGATCCGTACGCCGGAAAGCGGGTCTGCATTGTTGGAGCTGGTAACAGCGCTGCCGACATTGCCAGCGATATCTGTCGGATCGCGGCAAAGGTCGTGATGGTCGCGCGATCGCCCGTGTTCGTCACACCGCACTTGGTGTGGGGGCTGAGCTTCAATGACGTGTCCAGAGCGCTGCAAAAGCCGTTCATTCCATCGAAGCTGCGTCGCGCAATCATTCGAGGTCTCGTTCGCATCATTCATGGAAAGATGACGGATTGCGGTTTCCGTCCGATGACTCACAAGGTACACGCGACCATTAGTTCGACGATCGTACAGGATATCCTGTTCAACCGTGTCCAAGTGAAGAGGGGAATTGAAGCGATAAACGGCACGAATATTACATTCGAGGACGGCCAAAGTGGGCAGTTCGATGTACTCGTGGCAGCGACAGGCTTCGTAACGGAGTTCCCCTTTCTATCCACCAAGATCGTCCCAACGGACGATGGACGACTTCGCCTTTACAACAGGATCGTGCCGCCCGGCACGCGAGGCCTCTACTTCGTCGGTATGATCAATATCGATACGCCCATCAACTTCGCCTGCGAGCAGCAGGCGAAGTGGATTGCCGGTATCGAGCTTGGCGAATGCATTCTGCCGAATCCGGAAGAGATGGGAGCGTCGATCGAGCGGAAGGATCGCTGGGTGCGCGAGCAATATGG
>JAEZEU010000189.1 GCA_023432885.1 Pseudomonadota bacterium
GCTTGGGCAGCCAACGCCGCGAGGTCGATGTTTCACGTCCGCGGGTTTCGATATTGCATATCTAGTCCGCCGATGACTGCGATCCGCGCAGTCTGGAATTGCTGTAATGCATCCGGCATATCCGGCCTGGAACTGCAGCGGAGGGCCCTCATGGCGTCGCGCGTGGACTTCACCAGCCCCGACTATTTTCGTCATCCGGCGGCATCACTCGAACAGCTCCGGAGCGAGGGGCCCGTCGTCGAAGTCAACTTTCCCATCGTCGGCCGGGTCTGGGCCACAACGACCCAGGCGATGGCCGACCGCGTGCTGAAGGACACGGACACGTTCACCATCCGCAAGGCCGACGGCGAGGTTGCCGGCATGCGCTGGTGGATGCCCGGCATCATCAGGACCTTCGCCACCAGCATGTTGTCGATGGACGAGCCGGATCACAAGCGGTTGCGCGACATCGTCGATGAAGCCTTCCGCCGCCGCGCCGTGCTCGGCATGGAGCCGCACATCCAGGCCACCGCGGAACAACTCGCCGGCGAGCTGTTTGCCGAGGGCAGCCCCGCCGATCTGATCGAGCGCTACGCGCGCAAGCTGCCGCTGTCCGTGATCTGCGAACTGCTGGGTTTGCCCGAGGCCGACCGGGCGAAATTTTCGGCCGTTGCCGGCCGCTTCTCCCGTTTCACCGGGGTGCTCGGCTTCCTTGGCATGATCCCGAGCGCGCTCGCCATGAAGCGATATATCGAAGCCCATCTCGAAAACGTGCGCCGCTACGGCGGGGAGGGGGTGATCGCCGAGATCGTTCGCGTCGAGAAGGAGGGCGGCCGGATCGGCGGCGACGAGATCGTCTCAATGGGGTTTCTCTTGCTGTTCGCTGGCCACGAGACCACGACGCATCTGATCAGCGGTTCCGTGTATGAACTCCTGAAGAACCCGCAGTTGCGCGACTGGCTCGCGGAGGATTGGAGCCGCGCCGATCTGGCGGTGGAGGAATTCTTGCGTTTCCTGTCGCCCGTGCAGTTCACCAAGCCGCGCTACGTGCGTCGCGACGTCGATCTCGGCGGCATGATCGTCAAAAAGGGCGAGCGCATCATGGCGATGCTGGCAGCGGCCAACATGGACCCATCAGCCAATCCGCATCCCGAGCGGCTCGATCTCGAGCGCAGGCCGAACCGGCATATGGCCTTTGGTACCGGCATCCATTTCTGTCTCGGCCACCAGCTCGCCCGCATCGAGGGCAGGTCCGCGCTGAAGGCGCTGTTCACGCGCTGGCCAAAGCTCTCCCTCGCCGTCGCCGAGTCGGAGATCACTTGGCGCAAGCGCGCCGGTCTCAACGCCATTGACCGCCTACCGGTTGTGTCAATCTAAACCTCGCGTAAAGAAATGAGGCGTTTCCGTGTCTTTATGGTTGCGCCGCCGCAACGAATGTGTCGCCGCCGCAACAGATTGGTAAGATTTGCGTGGAATCCCGGATGGTCGACAGGGCCGCCGCTTTTTAGCCACACCCCCTCACGAATTATTTTCCTGGAGATCCACAGCACTTGCTGAGGTCCACGGAGTTGTTCCGGGGACCTCAAGTAGGCCGGGCTCGTGGAAGCGGACCGCGCAATGGACGTCAGGACGAACATCAAAAACAGGTTGCCCAGCCGTCACGTGACGGAAGGGCCCGAGCGCGCGCCGCACCGCTCCTACCTCTACGCCATGGGGCTGACGACCCAGCAGATCCACCAGCCCTTTGTGGGCGTTGCGTCATGCTGGAATGAGGCTGCCCCCTGCAACATCGCGCTGATGCGTCAGGCCCAGGCCGTGAAAAAGGGCGTGGCGGCCAGCGGCGGCACGCCGCGGGAATTCTGCACCATCACCGTTACTGATGGCATCGCGATGGGTCATGACGGCATGCGCTCTTCGCTGCCGTCGCGCGAATGCATCGCCGACTCGGTTGAGCTCACCGTCCGCGGTCACGCCTACGACGCTCTCGTCGGGCTCGCGGGCTGTGACAAGTCCTTGCCAGGCATGATGATGGCGATGGTCCGCCTCAACGTGCCCTCGATCTTCATCTACGGCGGCTCGATCCTGCCGGGCAGTTTTCGTGGCCAGCCTGTGACCGTGCAGGACATGTTCGAGGCCGTCGGCAAGCACTCCGTCGGCGAGATGTCGGATGCCGATCTCGACGAGATCGAGCGGGTGGCGTGCCCCTCGGCCGGTGCCTGCGGCGCCCAGTTCACAGCCAACACCATGGCGACTGTTTCGGAGGCCGTCGGGCTCGCTTTGCCGTATTCGGCAGGCGCCCCGGCTCCTTACGAGATCCGCGATTCCTTCTGCACGGCCGCCGGTGAGAAAGTGGTTGAATTGATTGAGCTAAACATCCGTCCTCGCGACATTGTCACGCGCAAGGCGTTGGAGAACGCGGCTGCCGTGGTCGCGGCCTCCGGCGGCTCGACCAATGCCGCGCTGCACTTGCCCGCCATCGCCAACGAGTGCGGCATTAAATTCAATTTATTCGACGTCGCCGAAATCTTCAAAAAAACACCCTATGTCGCCGATTTGAAGCCGGGCGGCCGTTATGTTGCCAAAGACATGTTCGAAGTTGGCGGCATTCCGCTTCTGATGAAAACGTTGCTCGACAATGGCTACTTGCACGGTGATTGCCTGACCGTGACTGGCCGAACGATCGCCGAAAATCTCAAAAGCGTGAAATGGAATCCGCACCAGGATGTCGTGCGGCCGGCGGACAAGCCTATCACCATCACCGGCGGTGTGGTCGGCTTGAAGGGTAACCTCGCTCCAGAAGGTGCGATCGTGAAAGTCGCGGGAATGTCGAAGTTGAAATTTACCGGGCCTGCCCGCTGCTTCGACCGCGAAGAGGACGCCTTCGAGGCCGTCCAGAAGCGCACCTACCGAGAAGGCGAGGTCATCGTCATCCGTTACGAGGGGCCGCGCGGCGGTCCCGGGATGCGGGAAATGCTGTCGACCACGGCGGCGCTGACCGGGCAGGGCATGGGCGGCAAGGTCGCCCTCATCACCGACGGCCGGTTCTCCGGCGCTACCCGCGGCTTCTGCATCGGCCATGTCGGGCCGGAGGCGGCTGTTGGCGGGCCGATCGGTCTGCTCAGGGACGGGGACATCATCGAGATCGATGTCGAGGCCGGTACCCTTAACGTAAAATTGACCGACGCCGAACTGGCCGAACGCAAGACCAAATGGACACCGCGCGCGACTAACCACACATCGGGTGCGCTGTGGAAGTATGCCCAGCAGGTCGGGCCGGCGGTGGATGGGGCGGTTACCCACCCCGGTGGCGCACACGAGAAGCAGTGCTATGCGGACATCTAGGCGCACCATACTCACGTTCGTTCTGGGGGCCCTCCCGCTGGCTCCCGCGCTTGGATTCGACGGTTCGCCGGTCAATTCGCCAGTGACCCAGGCCGCCCCGCTCGGCGTCATCTCGCCGCAACCCGTGCCTGCCGCCAAGTCTCTCGGCAACAGGCCTGTTCCGCCGGCGGCAGTACCTGCGGCTGCGACGCCCGCCGCTGCCGTGCCGACAGCCGCCGCGTCCAACGCGGCCGCGTCTTCGGTGATCGCGCTGGAATATGCGGCGGAGGGCGGCCATCCCGTGGCGCAGTGGAAGCTCGGGCGGATGTATGCCGACGGCGATGGCGTTGCGCAAAACGATCTGCGCGCATTTGAATATTTCAGCCGCATCGCCAACCAGCATGCCGAGGACAACCCGACGGCGCCGCAAGCGGCGATCGTGGCCAACGCCTTCGTGGCGTTGGGCCGCTATTACCTGAGCGGTATTCCGAACTCCAAGGTGAAGTCGGATCCGGAACGGGCGCGCGAGATGTTCAACTATGCGGCCTCCTACTTCGGCAATGCCGACGCGCAATACGATCTGGCGCGGCTCTATTTCAAGAGCACCGGCAACTCGCCGGAAAGCTTCCGGCAGGGCATCCGCTGGTTGGGTCTGGCTGCGCAGAAAGGCCAATACCAGGCGCAGGCACTGCTCGGGCAGATGCTGTTCAGCGGCGATCAAATGCCGCCACAGCGCGCCCGTGGACTGATGTGGCTGACCCTGGCCCGTGACAGTGCCGGGGCGGACGAGGTCTGGATCAAGGAAAGCTATAACCGGGCGATCGCGAAAGCGTCCGAGAGCGACCGCGCGATGGCGCTGCAGATGCTCGAGCACTGGGTCAAGGGCCGTCGCGACTGATTCCGCACGACGCCGGGCTTCAGGCCGTCTCCAGATCGAGATCCGCCCAGACCGGCACGTGGTCCGACGGCTTCTCCCAGGCGCGCACGTAGCTGTCGATGCCGACATCGATCAGCCGGTCGCTGGCCTGCGGCGAGAGCAACAGGTGGTCGATCCTCAGGCCCCAGTTCTTCTGCCACGCGCCGGCCTGGTAGTCCCAGAAGGTGTACTGCCCCGGCTCATCGCTGACGGCGCGCAGCGCATCGGTCAGGCCGAGGCCGAGCAGGGCCTGGAAGGCCTCCCTTGTATCGGGGCGGAAGAGCGCGTCATTGACCCAGGCGGCCGAGTTGTAGACGTCGGCCGCGGCCGGGATGACGTTGAAGTCGCCGGCCAGCACCAGCGGTTCCTCTGCTTTAAGCCGCTCCCGCGAATATTCGAGAAGGCGCGACATCCATTTGAGTTTGTAAGTGTATTTGTCACCCGGTGCCGGGTTCCCATTGGGCAGATAGAGGCAGGCCACCCGCATCACGCCGCGCTTCAGCGTCACCACGCCCTCAAGGAAGCGGGCGTGGGCGTCCTCGTCGTCACCGGCCAGGCCCGACTTGGTCTCGTCGAAAGGCAGCTTGGAAAGCAGCGCGACGCCGTTGAAGGTCTTTTGACCGTGGGTGACGACGTTGTAACCAAGCGATTCGATCTCGAGCCTGGGGAACGCCTCGTCGGTGCATTTCGTCTCCTGCAGGCAGACGATGTCCGGAGAGGCCTCCTTCAGCCAAGCCAGGAGGGGCTCGATCCTCTGCCGGATCGAATTGACGTTCCAGGTGGCAATGCGCATGAAGATGTCCCGGCCCCATAACCCAGATTTTAGGATAGTGGCATACCATCAGCCGTCTGGCTGTGGTAACTATTTAAGAATAAGGCGCAAAACCCGCCCTCAAGGGGCAGTAAAAGTCGTCCCGGCGTTTGTGGACGGGCGGCCAGAAGGACCATGAAAAAACAAAATTGGATATTCCTTGCAGGCGTCCTGGGTATCATCGCGCTAGCGGCCCTTTTCAGCCGGTCGTACTGGATGGGTGGCAACGCTAGCGCGCAGGCGCCGCAACGCCCCCGCACCATTTCGGTGGAACTCGCCAAGGCCGAGCGCAAGCCGGTGCCTGTCGATGTCGATGCGATCGGAATGGTGACGCCGATTTCTAGCGTCGCACTGAAGTCGCGGCTGGAGACCACGATCGTCGCGGTGCATTTCGAGGACGGCGCCAAGGTCAACGAGGGCGACCTCCTGTTCACCCTGGACTCCCGCCAGATCGATGCCCAGATCGAGCAGGCCGAGGGCACGCTTGCCAAGGACCAGGCGTTGCTCGAAGGCGCGCTGCGCGACCTGCGTCGCTATACCGACCTCGTCGCCAAGGGAGCGACTACACAGGTCAATCTCGACAACGCCAAAACCCAGTCCGACACACTGACCGCCACCATCAAGGCCGATCAGGCCGTGCTGGACAATTACAAGGTCCAAAAGAGCTACACCCTGATCCGCGCCCCATTTGCAGGCCGCATCAGCGCCGCGAATGTGAAGGTCGGCAATTTCGTCCGTCCCGCCGATACCCAGCCGCTGGCGGTGATCAACCAGATGGCGCCGGTCTATGTGACGTTCTCGGTCCCGCAGCGCGTGCTGGTCGATCTGCGTGAATCCATGGGCAAGGAGGACGGTTCAAAGGTAGCCGCAACCATTCCCGGACGGCAGACCACCGAGCATGGGAAGGTCGCGATGGTTGAGAACACCGTCGACGCCACCACCGGCATGATCACCGTGCGCGGCATCATGGACAACAAGAACGAGATGCTGTGGCCGGGCACGCTGGTGGCAACCAAGCTCACCATCCGCACCGAGGAGGCAGTCGTGGTGCCGACGGTCGCCGTCCAGCGCAGCCAGAACGGCAATTTCGTCTTCGTGGTGAAGGGCGGCATCGCCAAGGTGGCGCCGGTGAAGGTCGATCGCACCTCCCAGGGATATTCGGTTGTTTCGGAAGGCCTGTCGGGTGATGAAACCGTCGTGACCGACGGACAATTGCTGCTGTCTGACGGCACGCGGGTCGAGCCTCGGGCGAAGAAGGCCGGAGCCTGAGCGATGACGCTTTCCGAGCTCTGCATCCGCCGTCCGGTGATGACGACGCTGATCACGGCGACGATCATCGCCTTTGGCGTGTTCGGATTTCGTCTGCTTCCGGTGTCGGCCTTGCCGAGGGTCGATTTCCCGACCATCGCCGTGACAGCGACCCTGCCGGGCGCCAGCGCCGATACAATGGCGGCTTCCGTTGCCGGCATCATCGAGCGCCAGCTATCGACCATCGCCGGCATCTCCTCGATGACGTCGAGTTCGTCGCAGGGCACGAGCGTCATCACCATTCAGTTTGACCTCAACCGCAACATCGATGCCGCCGCACTCGACGTGCAAACCGCGCTCACGATTGCGCAAAGGCGGTTGCCGATCGAAATGATCATTCCGCCGAGTTTCCGCAAAGTGAACCCGGCGGACTTCCCGGTGCTGTTCATCTCGCTGGGCTCGGCCACGCTGCCGCTGTCTGCGGTCAACGAATATGGCGACATCACCATCGGTCAGGCCTTGTCGCAACTGCCGGGCGTTGCTCAGGTTCTGATCTACGGTACGCAGAAATTTGCCATCCGGGTCCAGGCCGATCCGGTAGCCGCCGCGGCGCGCGGACTGACGCTGGAAGACATCAGGGCGGCCGTGTCACGCGCCAACTCGTCGACTCCCGTCGGAACGCTCAATGGACCGAAGCAGGACGTGGCGCTGCAGGCCTCGGGCCAGATGGACAAGGCGGCTGACTACGCCAAGATCGTCGTCGCCTGGCGCAACGGCTCGCCCGTCAAGCTCGACGAGGTCGCGCGCATCTACGATAGCGTCGAAAATGACAAGATCGCGACCTGGCTGAACGACGAGCGCGCCATCGTGCTTGCGATCCAGAAGCAGCCCGACGCCAATACGGTGGCGGTGGTCGATGCCGTGTTGGCCAAGCTGCCGGCCTTGCGCGCTTCGGTTCCACCCTCGGTGACCATGCAGGTCATGATGGATCGTTCGATCTCCATCCGTCAGGCCGTGGCCGACGTCGAGGAAACCCTGATGATCGCCATCGCGCTGGTCATCATGGTGATCTTCCTGTTCCTGCGCAAAGTCTCTGCGACCCTGATCCCCGCGCTGGCTGTGCCGATCTCGCTATGCGGCACGTTTGCGGTGATGTACGCGCTGGATTACTCGATCAACAACATGACGCTGCTGGCGCTGACGCTATCTGTCGGCTTCGTGGTCGACGACGCCATCGTCATGCTGGAGAACATCGTTCGCCACATCGAAGATGGCATGCGGCCCTATGAGGCCGCGCTGAAGGGCGCTCGCGAGATCGGCTTCACCATCATCTCGATCACCTTCTCGCTGATCGCGGTGTTCATCCCGGTGCTGCTGATGGGCGGCATCGTCGGCCGCGTATTTCGCGAGTTCGCGGTCACCATATCGGTCGCGATTTTGGTGTCCGGCTTTGTGTCGCTGACGCTGACGCCGATGCTGTGCGCCCGCGTCCTCAAGGCGCATGATGACAGCAAGAAGCCCTTCATCGTGCTGCGCGCCTTCGAGCGCATGTTCGATGCCTGGCTGCGGGGCTACGAATGGACGCTGGACAAGGTGCTGGCGCGCAAGGCCCTGATGCTGCTCGTGACGTTCGCCACGCTCGGCGGCACCGTCTATCTCTACATGATCGTGCCGAAGGGCTTCTTCCCGCAGGAAGATACCGGCTTTTTGATCGGCGTCACTGAAGCAGCGACCGACACTTCTTTCGAAGCGATGAGGCAACGGCAGCAGGCGCTGGTCAGAATCCTGAAGGAGGATCCGGCGGTCGACTATATCAACTCGACGGTGGGCTCCGGCGGCCCGAATCCGACCGCGAATTACGGCCGCCTGTTCATCGCGCTGAAGCCGCAGAAGACCCGCGATCCCGCAAGCGTGGTGATCGGCCGGCTTCGTG
>JAEZEU010000210.1 GCA_023432885.1 Pseudomonadota bacterium
CTGCGCCGATCCATCGAGCGCGACCGCTACGGGCTGATGGCCTATGTGCTCGCCGCCCGCGACCACTGCACGCCGCAGGCCTGTCCGGCCTTTCGTTCGCTCGCCGACAGCCGCCAGATCATGACCAACATGGACGACCGCGTCTATGAAGGGTTGGTGATGCGCTATTCGGCGTCCTGGGGCGCGCCGCCGACCATGTCCGCGATCACGGGCACGACGTCCGGTGCGATGGCAGCGATGCCGGCTGCCGCAGGCGTGCCGACCGGCAAGCCGACGACGATGATCGATTTTCCGTCGGCCTCATCCACCCCGCCAGTCAACATCATGACGCCGGAACCGGGCGGGCCAGGATCAGCCGCACCGCCGCCGCGGACAGCGGCGCCCGCTGCTACAGCGCCGCCGCCGCGTCCGGCAACTGCAGCGGCAGCACCGCCGGCTGCAAAAAAGCCGCCGCCGCCGAAACCGGCGCGCGCGCCCACACAGCTCACGCCGCCGAGTTCTCCACCGGCGGCACCAGCCCCTGCCGCCGACAATGATTGATGCTCGCGTCCCGGGCCGCTAATTACCGGGCATGTCACTTCATCTCATCAAGCTGGCCGTCGGCTGCGATTCCGTCCGGGAACTCAAACAATGGGTTGCCGAACGGATGGCGGCGGCGAAAAAGAAGGGCCTGCCGCAGCGTCATGTCCACATCACGCGGATGACGCCGAAGCGCGAGGAGGAGATCCTCGGCGGGGGCTCGCTCTACTGGGTGATCCGCGGCGAGATCGCCGCGCGCGAGAAAATCGTCGCGATCGAGCCGTTCCGCGACAAGGATGGCATCGGCCGGTGCCGTATCGTCATGCAGCCGAAGGTGATCGCGGTATCGCCGCGGCCGATGCGACCCTTCCAGGGCTGGCGTTATCTCACGCCCGACGCCGCGCCGCCCGATCTCGGCAAGGCAGCCGAGAAGGGTGTTACAGCTATGCCGGAGCCGATGCGGCGCGAATTGCGCGATCTCGGGCTGCTGTAAGGCGCGCTGCTACACCGCGATGTTGTCGATCAGGCGCGTGGTGCCGAGCTTTGCCGCCACCAGCATCCGGATCGGCCCTTCCTCGAGCGAGCCGACCGGCGCCAGCGTCTCGGCATGGCGGGCTTCGAAATAGTCGACCACGAAGCCGGCGCTGCGGATCATCTCCTCGCCGTCTGCTACGGCCGCCGCGATGCTTTCGCCCGCGCGGATGCGTGCTGCGCCCGCCTTCATCGCCTTGTAGAGGGTAGGGGCAATCCGCCGCTCTTCGGCCGAGAGGTAGACGTTGCGTGAGGACATTGCGAGGCCGTCGCGCTCGCGTACGGTCTTCGAGCCGATCACCTTGACGCCGAGGTCGAGGTCTCGCGCCATCTGGGTCACGACGCGAAGCTGCTGATAATCCTTTTCACCGAAGATTGCGATATCGGGGCGGACCTGCGTAAACAGCTTTCCGACCACCGTGGCGACGCCGCCGAAGAAGTGCGGGCGGAAACGATCCTCCAGTCCGACTGTCGCCGGACCTTCCGGTGCAATCCGCGTCGCAAATCCTTCGGGGTACATGGATTTGACATCAGGATGCCAGATTAGGTCGACATTTTCGGCAGCGAGTTTTTCGAGGTCGGCTTTCCAGGTCCGGGGGTAGGAGCCAAAGTCTTCCGTCGGGGCGAACTGGGTGGGGTTGACGAAAATGGAAACGACGACCTTGCGCGCCCGCTTCCTGGCGAGGCGGACCAGCGACACATGGCCGTCATGGAGTGCACCCATCGTCGGAACCAGCGCGACGGTGGCCCTGCGGGCGCGGAGGCCTTCCATCGCGCGGCGCAGGGCAGGGACGGTACGGGTGACCTTGGGATTTCGTGACATCAGGACTCAGGAGGTTGGCGGCGGGTTGGGCGTCGGACTTGCCGTCATGTGGCGGGGGAAGCCGGACCTTACCAAGTCGAGCCGGCCAGCGCCAAGCAGTCACGGACGCAGTTCAGATGAGTCGTGGACGAAAAAATGAACTAACGGGTGGCCTGACGCACACATCATTCAGGTTCTTGCGTCTAGTTTGAGTAATTCGAGCCGGTTACCGCGCATTTCGCTTGACCGCGGTTATGGGCAACTCGAAGATGTGACGGGGGTTGAGTCATGCTCGTGCAAGCCAGTCAGAGGCAGTCCGGTTCGGCGCACGTCGTGGTGCTGGGCAACGAAAAGGGCGGTTCGGGAAAATCCACCACCGCCCTGCACGTTGCTGTTGCCCTGATGAAGGCTGGCCAGCGGGTCGCGACCATCGACCTCGACTGCCGTCAGCAGAGTTTCACCCGCTACATCAACAACCGCCAGGCCTGGGCCCGCCGAACCGGTCTCGAACTTGAGCTCCCGGTGCACCGCTGCATCAAGGCCGGCGTCACCATGCACGTCGCCGACAACGAGAATTCCGAGCTGCAGCAGTTCACCGATGCAGTCAGCGCGGTCGAGCACACCTTCGATTTCATCGTGATCGATACGCCCGGCACGGACAGCTACCTGATGCGCCTGGCGCATTCGATGGCTGACACGCTGGTGACGCCGATCAACGACAGTTTCCTCGATTTCGACGTCCTCGGCACAGTCGATCCCCAGACCTATGCGGTGACCGGTGAAAGCCATTACGCCGAGATGGTACGCGACACCCGCCGCAAGCGCCGCCAACTCGACGGTGCTAGCTCCGACTGGATCGTGGTGCGCAACCGCCTCTCGATGATAGGCTCGCGCAACAAGCAGCTGGTCGCCGACGGGCTCAACGAACTGTCGTTCCGCCTCGGCTTCCGCGCGGTGGACGGCTTTGCCGAGCGCGTGGTCTATCGCGAGTTCTTCCCGCGCGGCCTGACCGCACTCGACGATATCGACGAGGCAACCCTCGGCACCCGGCCGAATCTTGGCCATGTCACCGCTCGTGAGGAGGTGACGAGTCTGCTGCGGCAATTGAAGTTGCCGCTTGACGAGCGTGGCCGCCGCCGCGCCGCCAACCGCGCCGAATGGTTCAACTCGGTGGACAAGCCTCTGGAAGTCCACGAGATTCTCGGCGTCTGACCGCTAAGCCCTTAACCCCGGGCTCAGCACCGTCATTTTGAACGGCCCGCCATTGGCGGCTGCATGCGCTACGGCCTCGTTGGCGCCTGCCAGCGGGAACTCAGTCACCCTGAATTGGCCGAGATCAAGCAGACCGGAGCGGACGAGGGCGATCATGCGCGGGATCGCCTCGCGCGGGTACATCCAGACTCCATGGATGGTGATGCAATTGCGCATGATCCAGGGGTAAGGCAGGTCGAGCCCGGCGCCGCCCAGCATGCCGACGCCGCCCATCAGCACCACGCGGCCATTCTGCCGCACCGTCATCAGCGCCGCCCGCACAGTCGTTGTGGCGACCTGCGGCGGCATGATGTCCATGACACAGTCGATCGGCCCAGGCGCGGCTGCCATCATCCGCTGCCGGTCGTCGGACTCATTGCCGGTCAGCTTGACCGGAAACACGCGGTTGCCGAAGCGGCGCGCGAGGTGTTCCAGGACAGCCTCATTGCGGCCCGGCGCGACGATCCAGGACGCGCCCATCGCCAGCGCCACCGCAACCGCGGCACTACCGAAGTTGCCGGTGGCCCCGCTCACCAGCGCGCTCTCGCCGGGCCGAAGGCCGGCGGCGACCCATCCGCCAAAGGGCACAAGACAGGTGCCCATGGCGCACCATGATGCGGCTTCGCTCGGTTCGATCGGGCCGATCCCGAGCGCGTTCTCCGTCGGCACGCGCATGCGCTCGGCCCAGGCGCCATCGCGAAAATATTTCTGCAGTTTCATGCCGCCTTCGCCGCGCGCACTGAGGCCCTGCAGGGTGATGTCCGGCGCGAGCACATTGTCGCGTGAGCGCACGGTCGGATCGCAATAGACCCAGTCGCCCGGCTTGAGATGGGTCGCGTCGGGACCGGCGGCGTGAACGCGGCCGACCGCGCCGGGGCCGGGCACCACGGGCAGGTCGAGCAGATATTGGCGTTCGCCGCTGAACACCTCGTTCGAATAAGGCAGCACGCGGGACGCCGCGACGTCGACGATGATTTCCCCGGTACCGAGCGCAGGCTCGGCGATATCCTCGAGGGCGAGGCGGGATCCAAAGTTTTTCAGGACGGCTGCTTTCATGGGCACTCTCAGTCGGTGAGATTGCACATTGCTACTCGCTTCGCTTGGCAATAAGCAGACCTGGTATTATCCTAGGATCGAGAATCCCTCGAACGCGCGCGGAACCATGCCGACAGGTGGCGCACGACAGAGCGAGTTGGGTGACTTCCTGCGCTCGCGCCGTGAAAAGCTCAGCCCAAAGGCGGTCGGCCTTGCACCGGGGAGGCGGCGCCGCACGCCTGGGCTGCGGCGCGAGGAAGTCGCCGAACTCGCCGGCATCGGCGTCGACTGGTACATCCGGCTCGAGCAGGGTCGTAGCGTCAGTCCGTCGGTCGCGACCGTCGACGCGTTGGCCCGCGCGCTCAAGCTCGGGAAGGCCGAGCATGCGCATCTGCGAGCGCTGACCGAGAACCGCGATCGCCGGCCCTTCGTGCGGGAACTGGTGCCCGATGTGGTCCGCCGCACGGTGGAGAACCTCAATTTGCCGGCTTACGTGACCGGCCGCCGCTGGGACGTGCTGGCCTGGAACAATGCCGCCGACGAACTTCTGGGCTTCAGCCGCATGCCTGAGGCAGAACGCAACACGCTGATCGCGGTGCTGACCAATCCGGCAACGCGGCGCCTGTTCGGGGCGAGCTGGGCCGACGAGGCCCAGCGCATGGTGGCGCAATTCCGTGCCACCCATGACCTGTGGGCCGGCGATCCCGCGTTTCGCGACCTGTTGGAACGGCTGCGCGCCGGTTGCCCTGAATTCGAGGGTTGGTGGGCGGCGCACGACATAAGCGGCATCGTGGCGGGACGGAAGTCGATCAACCATCCGAAAAAAGGCCGGCTCCGTTTTGAGTATGCGAGTTTTCAGCCCAACGACGATCCTGGCCTGAAACTCGTGATCTACGGGCCGGCCTGACGGCTACCGGTGTTTAGCTACCTTGTAAACCAAGGAACCGAAGCGCTCGCACCCCGTTTTCTTACGGAAGTGACCGAACCCATTTTTGACTCGTTCCGTCCTAACCATAGGAGCTAAGAAAATCCGGCGCTGACGGCTGCACAAACGATAGGTGCAACGCACAAAAGCCGGGCCTTCGATTCACAAGATTTAGACTTTCCGTCACGTCGCCGTGACATATATCATGTCAAAGGGTCCGCAGAGTCCCTAGCATGGAACAAGCCCTAACAGGGGTTGCGCCGAGGAAGAGATGAAACGTGGAATTACCATTCTGCTTTCGTTGACCGCGCTTCTGGTCGTTGCCTACTTCACCGCAAGTAAGTGGGCGATCCGGCACGAGACGATCGCCCTGTATGATGCGGACCGCAACAATCGCCTCGTCGCGGTCCAGATCGCGGTTCGCTGGGATAAGCAAATGCAGGCCGAGGCCGGCCTCAACAAGCTGCCGGTTGCGATCCTCAATCACGGCAACACCGTCAAGCACACCGAGTATTCATTCCTCGCCAACGCCTTTGCGGCGCGCGGCTATCTGGTAATCGCCCCGCAGCACGATTTGCCGAGCGATCCTCCGATGGTGACCAAGGTCGGCGAACTCTATGTCGGCCGCCTGCCGCAGATTCAGCGGGGCGTCGCCAACATCAAGTTTGCCGTTGAGCAGATGCGCAAGATTCAGCCCCACGCCGATTATGACAGGCTGACCATGGTCGGTCACTCGATGGGCGGCGACATCTCGATGTATTTCGCCAAGCAGTATCCGGATGAGATCAAGAAGGTGGTGACGCTGGATAATCTGCGCGTGCCGTTCATGACCGAAGGCAAGTTCAAGATCCTGTCGTTCCGCTCCAAGGATACCCAGTTCAAGCCCGATCCCGGTGTCGTGCCCGACGAGGAGCAGTGCGAGAAGGCCGGCATCACCGTGGTCGATACTGGCTATCAGCATAACGACATGCGCGACACGGGTCCGGATTCCGCGAAGAACTCGATCCGGGCCATGCTCGACAAGTTCCTTGATTCCACCGACAGCAGCGCAATTGCGCCCGTCGACACGTCGAAGACCGTGCCGAAAGCTCTGACTGAACCGGGCCCGGTGACGCTCTACGCCCCGCTGTCGGACAAGCCCGCCAAGGCGACGAACTGACTGCGCGGGTCACCCGCGGCGCAATTGACCGCATCAGTTCCCGGCCCCACATAGAGCTTGCAGCCTACCTAGCGAGCGCGCATGGCCGGGGAACCAACCAAATCGAAATCCGACCGCGAAGTGGCCTCGGGCAAGGCTCGCTCCTTGCCTGAAGGGCGGACGTCGAGCTCCCAAGACATTGCCGCCTTCGTTGCGAAAGCGCGGGCGATGTCGCCGCATGCCGCCGGCGCGCGCGGCAGATTGGTGTTTGCGCTCGACGCCACCATGAGCCGGCAGCCGGCCTGGGACATGGCCTGTGCTCTGCAGGCGGACATGTTCCGCGAAGCGGCTTCGGTCGGCAGCCTCGATATCCGCCTTGTCTATTATCGCGGCCTCAACGAGTGCCGCGCCACCTCCTGGATTTCCGATTCCGCGCAGCTCGCGCGGCTGATGAGCAAGATCGATTGCCAGGGCGGTAACACCCAGATCGGCAAGGTGCTCTCCGAGACGCGGCGTGAGGCGGTCGCTTCCGGCGTGCGTGCGCTGGTCTTCGTCGGCGATGCGATGGAAGAGAACGTCGACGAGCTCTGCACCAGGGCGGGCGAACTCGGCCTGCTCAAGGTGCCGGCTTTCATGTTTCAGGAGGGCCAGGATCCCGGCGCCGAGCGGGCCTTCCGCGAGATCGCGCGGCTGACCGGCGGCGCATGGTGCCGCTTCGATCCGGGGGCTGCGGCGCAGCTGCGCGAACTGCTGCGTGCGGCAGCAGCCTATGCGGCCGGTGGACGCGAAGCGCTAAGATTGTCGCGGAGCAGCGGCGCGGCCGCGCTGCTTAGCCAGATGAGATAGGGCTCGCGGAAAATCCGCGCCCGTCCAGCATGGCCTGCTATTTCGAGGCCGCAGCCTTGGCTATCGCGTCAATCGCCGCTGACATGCTGCCGACTGCGGTCGCAGTTTCCGCGGAAAGCCCATGCCGCTGCGCGAGCCATGAAGGATCGTTCCAGGAGATCCAAGTGTCACCGGAGGCGTCCTGCCAGACCAGTGCTTTCGACGGCAGATCGATCCCGATCGTCTGCACCGACTGCATCAGTGGCGTGCCGGCCCTGGGATGGCCGAAGATGAGGAGTTCTGTCGGCCGCAGCGGCAGATCGACCGCCACTGCGCCGGCGGCATGGTCGATCCGGGAAAAGACGGTCATACCGCGCGCCACGACTTCGGCTTCAAGCCGGTCCATCGTCTGCTTCGGCTCGTGCCGGCTTCGCAGGGACTTTAGCCCGTCTATCGCCATCCGTGCCTCGCGGGGCCGTCCAGGCTGGGCAGGAGATTAGTGTGGTCCGGCGGTCGTGCAACGCAAATTTGCTTGCACAGCCGGGCTGCTTTCGCTCAGGGACGAGAGCAATGCCGCGGTGCTTTTTCGTTTGCAGGCAACTATATTGGCCGCATGCCTACGCTAGTTGCCGGCGTCGTCGCCGTCGTTGTGCTTTATTTGCTGCTGCAGATGTTCCGCGCCGCCAATCCGGCGATGCTGGCGCGCGCGATCAAGATCGTCGGCGGTGTGGTGTCTCTGGCGGTCGCGGCCTATACGGGCCTGCGCGGCGAGCTCGCGGTCGCAGTTCCGCTCGGCATTTTCGGCGCCGGCCTGCTCGGCTGGTCGCCGTTCGGAACAACAGGCTTTTCCAAAATCGGCGACCTGTTCACTGGCGGGCAGCGGTCGTCGGGACAGAGCTCGCGGGTGCGCTCGGCCTTCCTCGACATGAGCCTCGACCACGACAGCGGCGAATTATCGGGGACGATCCTGGCGGGCGAACATGCCGGCCGGTCGCTCGGCGAATTCAATCTTGCCGAGCTCCTGGCGATGGCTCCCGCCTTCGATGCGGAAAGCGTAGCGTTACTTGAAAGCTATCTTGACCGCCGGTTTCCCGCTTGGCGTCAGGACACGCAAGGCAACAGGGCAGGGGGGCAACGCCGTGCGGCACCGGGCGGCAAAATGACGGCGGAGGAGGCCTATCAGATCCTTGGCCTGCAACCGGGGGCGGGCCGGGACGACATCGCCCGCGCGCACCGTTCCCTCATGAAGAAACTGCATCCCGACCAAGGGGGGTCTACGTATCTCGCCGCCCGTGTAAACGAGGCCAAGGATACTTTGCTTCGCACGCATCACAGCTAACTCCGGCACGCTACCAACGCCACATTCCGTTAGCTGCTGTCCTCTGATCGATGCCCCGGGGCCACCCGCCGTTACCCGGCGTGGCGAACCATTTTCTGAAACTTAACCGTAAATTCTTGACGAGAAGTTTGCGCGCGTGAGACCGGGCAGGTCCGGTATGCGATGGCCAAAGAAAAAAAGCCGGGCTTTGCCGCCCGGCCTTTATCTGCACTCGCGAATGGGAAGGTTAGTTGCGGACCGTGATGCAGGAAATGTCGGCCCGCTTCAGCGTGCGGCACACCGCCTCGGCCTGATCGCGCTCAAGCCCGGCGAAGCGGGCGCGGAACAGCTTGCGATTATCCTTGGCGACCACAGGCTCGGTGAAGGGATCGGCCTTGTTGAGCATGCCGCGCGCCTGGCTTTTGGCGGCTTCAATGCGCTGCATGGCCTCGCTCTCGCTATCGAGCGCTCCGACCTGCACGATCCAGCCTGTGCGCACCGAGGGGGGCGTGGCCGGCTTGACGGAGCCGTTTTGCTGCACCGCCTGGGCGGATGGCTGCGGCCTGGCGGGTTCGGCATAGGCCATGGCCTGCGCAGCGGCGCCCGGGGCAGGGGCGGCGGCGGAGGCCGGCAGCACGCCAAGAACGCCTTGGCCGGTGCCATGTCCCGGCGGCTGCGGCGGCAGGGCAGCCCGGGCAACCTCTGGGCGGACAATCTCGGGACGGACGAAGTCGCCCTTGGCAGGCTCGGTTTTGTCGACTCTGGCCACCACGGCGCTGGATGTCTCCGCGACTTCGGCCCGCGGCGGAATCGCGTTGGTGGTGATGGGTGGGGCGGGGTGGTTTGGGCCGGCCGAAGCAAGCTTCATGGGACCGGCCTTGACTTGCACCGTCTTGACCCGGACCGGCTTCATCGGCTCGGCGGAGCCGGGGATCGCAGCGAGTTGCTGGGTCTGGATGACGCCGCTGGTGAGCGGGGCAGGTTCAGGCCTGGACTGCACTTCCGGCTTGGGCTGCGGCGCTGGCAGGGCAGCGGCGGCCGCCGCCATCAGCGACGGCTTGGCGGATGCTACGGAGCGGGTGACCGCCATGGCGTCGAGCCCCGGTTCGGCCGACGCGGAAACCTGCACGGCGCCCTGGACCTGCACGGTCGGCTTGGATGAATCTGCCTCCGCGACCTCGACATTGCTTGGATTGCGTTCGGTGATGGCGGCAACGGTGCGCTTGGTCGCCCCCTTCTCCAGATTTTCAGCGAGCAGACTGCGCATCGCGGCATCGCGCGAACCGCCGCTGCGGCCGCCCAGCACCACGCCGACGAGATGGCGGTTGCCGCGGCGCATCGATGTCACGAGATTGAAGCCGGAAGCGCGGGTGTAACCGGTCTTGATGCCGTCAACGCCTTCGACGTTGCCGAGCAGGCGATTGTGGTTGCGGATCGCGTTGCCCTTGTACACGAAGGTCGATGTCGCGAAGTACCGATAATAGCGGGGGAAGCGGTCCTGAATCGCGCGGCCGAGGGTGGCCTGGTCGCGTGCGGTGGTGATCTGCTCGTCGTTCGGCAGGCCCGACGCGTTGCGATAGACGGTCTTGGTCATGCCGAGTGCCCGCGCCTTGCGCGTCATCATCCGGGCGAACTCGCGTTCATCGCCGCCGATCGCCTCGGCAATCACGACGGCTGCGTCGTTGGCTGAACGCGTGACGAGCCCCTTGATGGCGTCCTCGACCTTCAGCGTCTGGCCGGGCTTGAGGCCAAGCTTGGTCGGCGCCTGTCTGGAAGCGAACTCCGACACGTCCATCGATGTATCGAGAGCCATCTTGCCAGCTTCGAGACGCTCAAACAGCAGATAGAGCGTCATGATCTTGGTGAGGGAGGCGGGATGGCGGGGGGCGTCCGGATTGGTGGACTGCAGCACCGCGCCAGAATTGCCGTCGACGATAATGGAGGCGAAGGCGGGGCTGTAGCTCGACCGCGCCTCTTGATGGCGCTTTCCGCGATAGCGGCGCGCGTCAGCATTCTCGGTGGTGAAGATGATGGTCGCCGAGACTGTGATCAGTCCCAAGGCAAACGCACGCAACGCGCGCGAGGAAGCAAAGGTGGTGCGAAGCATAAACTTCCCCGTCCCCATTTTCTGTCTTGATCACCGGTTCGTGAGGCAAAATTGTGCCCAACGGACGGCGATGGTTACCCTGCGCGAGCGACTGGTCCGGACTTAAGCTCAAGTCGGGCGGGCCAACCGCACCGCTGTTCTAGCTAAGGTGCTGGTGACAAACGCCTTTCAGGCGTTTTCAGAAGGCGAACAAGTCCTGGGCAGAGGTTAGGCCGCGCGAGTTTCCAAAACATTAAGGAACCGTTGCGCGGGACCCCCGGATTTGTGTGAAATCTTGCCGCTTTGTGCGATGCACAATTCAGGTTGATTTTTTGTGCATTGCAGTATATCTCATAGGCGTCACGGAGCCGGTTTTCTCCGGACAGGAAACCTCAATCAGGCTGGGAAAGGACTCCATGATGGTGAAATTCGAAGACCTCCAGAGCTACGGCAAGGAACAGTTCGAGCAGGCCGTCGCCAATGCCAGCTCGTTCCAGAGCGGCGTCACCGCGATTGCCAACGCCTATGGTGAGCACGTCAAGAAGCAGTTCGAAGGGACCAAGTCGCTGGCCGAGAAACTGTCGGGCGTAAAGTCGCTCGACAAGGCGATGGAAGCGCAGAGCGACTACGCGCGCACCGCCTACGAGACTTTTGTCACCGACGCGCAGAAGATCGCCGGCCTTTATAGCGACCTCGCGAAGCAGACCTTCAAGCCGCTCGAGGGCCTTGTGGCCAAGTTCACTCCGGCTTCGAACTGATCTTCGTCTTGCACAATAGCGAAAGAGCCCGGCTCGTGCAGCCGGGCTTTTTTGTAGGACCCCGGGAGCTCATCTCCTGCGGCCTCAGCCTCCGATGAGTGATCCGGCAGGAGCCGCACGTTCGAACTGAGCAGGTGCTGCTGTCTAGCTCGGGTTGTCCAGGCTGAACGTCTCGGTCTGCTCGTCATAGGCAAAAAGCTCGGCGTAGCGTCCCCAGGAGATGACCGTCTTCAGGGTCTCGTCGGCGTAATCTTCCGACATGTAGTCTTCAAGCTCGTTCCGGAAACGAGCCGCGGGCGCCGTATGTGAGGGGCGCTCGTCCAGCACGCGACAGATCAGGGCGGCGACGGGCACATAGTTCCGCAGGTGTTCGGCAAACAGCTTCTTGCGCGCGTCGGTTTCCAGATGCGCGAAGCGTTTGCCGGCCTCCGTCAACAGCAGATCGCCTTCGCTGAGCTGCGCAAAGCGCAACAGCTGCAGCGATTCGCCGAGATGGAAAATCTCGTCCGCTTCCATCTGGAGCTGGCTGGCCAGCACCGGCAGGTCGGCGCGGCCGTTGTAAGGCGGCGCCGCCAGCGTCTCGATGAGACCCGACAACTCGTTGGAGGAGGAATGCGTAAGCTCCATACCGACGCCTGCGCCCGGAATAACGTCTGCCGCTTGGCCCTTCGGCTCCGCGCGCAGCGTCATGCGCGCATAGATGCTGTCGACGAGCTGCCGGAAGTGCGGATCAAGCCGGTTGCGCGGATGCGGCAAATCCACCTTGATCTCGGCGGCGACGCGGCCGGGGTTGGACGAGAAGACGAGGATGCGATCGCACATCAGCACCGCCTCCTCGATGTTGTGCGTCACCATCAGCACCGATTTGATCGGAAGCCGGCCCTCCATCCATAGATCGATCAGGTCGGTGCGCAGGGTCTCGGCGGTCAGCACGTCGAGCGCCGAAAACGGCTCGTCCATCAGCAAGAGGTCGGGATGCACCACGAGCGCACGGGCAACCCCAACACGCTGGCGCATGCCTCCGGAAAGCTCCTTGGGATAGGCGGATTCGAATCCGTCCAATCCGATCAGGTCGATAGCAGCCAATGCGCGCTTGCGGCGCTCGTCGCTGTTAATGCCGAGGGCCTCCAGTCCCAGTTCGACGTTCTGCAGGACCGTCAGCCACGGAAACAGCGCGAACGACTGAAACACCATGGAAACGCCATGCGGCGGACCGGCAATGGTTTCGCCGCGGCATTTCGCGTCGCCTGAAGAGGCTGGAAGAAGCCCTGCGATGATCCGCAGCAAGGTCGACTTTCCGGATCCCGAGCGGCCGAGCAGTCCGACGATCTCGCCCGGGCGGATCGTCAGGTCGACATGTTCGAGCACGAGCAGTTCCTCTCCGCTGCCCTTGGGGAACGACCGGCAGATGCCATGCATGTCGATGAGGGGGATGGGTTGATCGAGCACGTCTTCTTCCTGATCAGCTGAGGCGCAGGCGGCGCTCGCCGAAGGCATAGAGCCTGCGCCAGAGCAGCCGATTAAACAAAGTCACCAGAACGCACATGGTGGCAATGCCGAGCACGACGCGCGGAAAGTCGCCGGCCTGGGTCGCCGATGCGATATAGGCGCCAAGACCCGTGGCGGTGAGCCGCGTGTCGCCCCAGCTTGCCGCCTCTGCGACGATGGAGGCATTCCACGAACCGCCGGAGGCCGTGATCGCACCCGTGATGTAGTATGGGAATATGCCAGGCAGGATCACCTTGACCCACCAGCGCCATCCCTTCAGGTGGAAGCTGCCGGCCGCCTCGCGCAGATCGGTCGGGAATGCGCTCGCGCCGGCAATCACGTTGAACAGGATGTACCACTGGGTGCCCAGGATCATCAGCGGGCTCAGCCAGATGTTGGGATCGAGCTTGTAGTGGACGATCACGACCACGAAGACAGGAAAGGCGAGGTTGGCGGGAAACGCCGCCAGGAATTGCGCCAGCGGCTGAACCCGTTCAGCCAGCTTTGGCCGCAGGCCGATCCAGATGCCGATCGGCACCCAGATCAAGGTCGCAATCGTGATCAAGACTGCCACCCGCGCCAGTGTGACTAGCCCGTATCCGACGGCCTGGACGACATCAGACGGGCCGAGACTGGCAGAGAGGTATTGATAGATCTTCCAGGCGGCATAGCCCGTGATCGCGGCGACAGCAACAAACCAGATGGCGTCGACGCCGCGCGAGGCCTGGTCCGTTTTTCGGGACGGCTGCAGCGCAGCCGGCAGCGCGATGCGAAGGGTCGAAATGGCGTTGTTCAATGCGGCCAGCGGATACGTCAAGGCGCGCAGCGCGCGAGTTCGGCGAAACAGGTCCAGCATCCAGGAGGTCGGCGCCATGCCGGACGCGGTCTGCTCGAAGCGGAATTTGTCGGCCCAGGCCACGATGGGGCGAAACAGCAACTGGTCATAGGCGATGATGACAAGAAACATCGTCGCGAGGGCATAGCCGATTGCCGGCAGGTTCTGCTTCTGGATGGCCAGTGAAACGAAGGAGCCGATGCCCGGCAACGTCACGGTAGTGTTGCCGACGGTGATCGCCTCCGCTGCCACGACGAAGAACCATCCCCCGGACATCGACATCATCGCATTCCAGATCAGGCCAGGCATGGCAAAGGGTACGTCCAGCCTCCAGAATCGTTGCCAGCCGGAGAGCTGAAAGCTTTGCGTCGCCTCTTCGAGGTCCTTGGGGACGTTGCGGAGCGACTGGTACATGCTGAACGTCATGTTCCAGGCCTGGCTGGTGAAGATGGCGAAGACGCAGGCAAGCTCCGCGCCCAGCACCCGTCCAGGAAAAAGGTTCATGAAGAACACGACAGTGAAGGTTAGAAAGCCGAGGATCGGCACCGACTGCAGGACGTCCAGCAGCGGGATCAAAACCATCTCGGCACGGCGGCTCTTGGCAGCGATTGTGGCGTAGATGAAGGTGAAGATGGTCGAGCATACGATCGCCAGCAGCATGCGCATGGTGGTCCGCAGCGCGTAGTAGGGCAGTTCCAGCGGAGCGAGCGAGACCGGCGCGCGCTCGAGTTCCGACAAGGGCACGGCGGTTTGCGTTCCCTCATAGACGATCAGCACCATGGCGCCGATCAAAAGGACCAGTGCCACGACATCCCATGCGTTGGGCCGCAGTGCGGCCCGTCCCGACAGGGCGGTACGGAAATCCTGAGACGTCATTGCGGCGGACCCGGATCAGAATTCGGCGTGCAGGCGGCCCGAGAGATCGAGACCGGACCGCGATCGGCCTTGTAGGCGGGGTTTGCGAGGAACGGGTAGTCGAAAATGAGCGCCGTCCACTGTATAGGACAAAGAACGCCTCGAAGATGCACGGCGCTCCCGCAATAAGCTAGCGCTCCGATCGCGGATCAGGCCTCAATCGTCTCGTGGTCGAGCACGCGGTTTGTGGCAAATCCTTCGCGGATACGTCGTCCTGCATGTGTGTCGCAGTCGCGATCAGACGTGGCGATGTCGGTTGCTCTATCTCGGCCTCGGATGGCCCAGGCGGGCGCCAGCGCGGTGAGGATGCTGCTGGTCCGCCGGTTGGAACGGAACCTCATTGCGGCATTGAAGAAAGCCCGGCGCGAGCCGGGCCTTCTCCGTTCTTTGATGCCGATAGATCTTACTTTGAGACCCGCAGTTTCGAGAGCTGGGTGCCGATCTGGTTGAACACGGAAGCCGTCTGGGACGCAGACGTGATCAGGTAGAAGCTGCTCGTGTTTTGCGCACAGTATTTCAGCACCGCGGAGGTCGGATCCTTGCCGGTATTGACCTGCACCGTGTAGATCGTGATGCCGGCCGCCTTGGCATTGTCACACAGGATCTTCTGCCGCGCGTCGATCTGCGCGGCCTTGTTGGAATAGCGATTTTCCGTGTTCAAGCCGTCGGAGAGGAGCACGACGGCGTCCTTGTAGACAAAGTTTGGGTCCTTCGCCGGCGCGTTGTAGGGGGCGCTTTGGGTCAGGGTCATCCAGCCCCAGGCGAGACCGATGCCCTGGTTGGTATTGCCGGTTGGCACCAAGGTGTCGATCTTGGCTTTCAGCGCCGCCCAGTCATAGCTGAGCGGCATGATGGTCGCGATTGTCGCGCTGCCGCTGCAGTAGGAGTACTGCTCGGCCGGGAACAGAGTGTCCGTGTTGACCGAATTCGGCGCGGTGTTCTTGGTGTCGTAGTCCTGAGTACGGTCGGTGATGCAACCGTTCCAGGTACTGTGATTCTTCGGCGTCCAGACCCTCCCCTTGGATGTGCAGCTGCTCTGCGAGGTGTACGACGTGTTGCTGCACGTGCCGTTGGCGGCATCCCAAAGGCTCCAGTCGATCCATGAAGCGTTGTAGTTGCTCGCGCCCACGTTGACGTCCTTGGCGAACGGCACGATCGAGATGTAGATGTCGCC
>JAEZEU010000264.1 GCA_023432885.1 Pseudomonadota bacterium
TCCTCGCCGACGGCAAGACGCACCCGTGTCGGAATCTGTTCGGAGCGCAGGAAATATTCGTGAGCAGCCTCTTCCAGATTGCCGCCCTCGAGCGCGACGAGGCCCTGGTAGCGGCTCATGTCCGCGCCCTGGTCGATCGTCATGGCAAGATGGCCCTTGCCGAGCAGTTCGCCGGAAGTCTGGCCGTCCTTGAGGCGCTTGGCGTCGTATCGCGCATAGGCGCGCAGCCGGTCCGGCGACTTGAAGTCGACCACCAGAAACGAAACCGGACCATCGGTCCGGGTTTGCAGGATGAAGCGGCCCTCGAACTTCAGGGACGTACCCAGCAGGGTCGTCAGCACGATTGCTTCGCCGAGCAGCTTGCCGACCGGCGCGGGATAATCGTGTTTGGTCAGGATGTCATCGAGCGCGGGGCCGAGCCTGGTCAGGCGGCCGCGCAGATCGAGCGCGTTCACCTCGAACGGCAGAACGGCGTCGTCCACGGGAACCGCTGACGGCGCGCGGGTCGGCGTTTCGGGCGCGCTTTTCGTTTCGGGGGATTGGGAAACCATGGCGCTGTATCTGGGGTCTGAAGTCGCGAAACGAAAGGGGTTGACTTGATCCCGGCAAAAGCCGGGATAGATGGCCACCAGCCTCAAACGTGTGCACCGTGTGTCTGTCGGTCATTCCAACGGCCAGATCACGCGGTATGGATCCCGGCGTTCGCCGGGACGAAAGCGAACAAGTCTCAGGCCACCGCCTCAAAACACCAGGCCAAAATGCCTTTCTGGGCATGCAGACGGTTTTCCGCCTCGTCGAACACCACGGACTGCGGGCCGTCGATCACTTCATCGGTGACCTCCTCGCCGCGATGGGCAGGCAGGCAGTGCATGAAGATGGCGTCGGGCTTGGCAAGCGACATCAGCTTGGCATTTACCTGGTATGGCCGCAGCACGTTGTGACGGTGCTCGCCCTCCTTGTCGCCCATCGACACCCAGGTGTCGGTGACGACGCAATCGGCGCCGCGCACGGCGGCTTCCGGATCGTTGCCGAGCGCGATCGGCGCCTGCGTTGCCTTGATCCAGTCGCGCATCGCTTTCTTCGGCGCGAGTTCGGGCGGGGTGGCGATATTGAGGCGGAACTTGAAGCGCTCGGCGGCATGGGCCCAGGAGGCGAGCACGTTGTTGTCGTCGCCGGTCCATGCCACGGTCTTGCCCTCGATCGGCCCGCGATGCTCCTCATAGGTCATGACATCCGCCATCACCTGGCAGGGATGCGAGCGGCGCGTCAGCCCGTTGATGACCGGCACGGTCGCGTACTGCGCAAGCTCCAGCAACGCATCGTGATTGAGGATACGGATCATGATGGCGTCGACATAGCGCGACAGCACGCGCGCGGTATCTGCGATGGTCTCGCCGCGGCCGAGCTGCATTTCCGCGCCCGTCAGCATGATGGACTCGCCGCCGAGCTGGCGCATGCCGACGTCGAACGAGACGCGGGTACGGGTCGAGGGGCGCTCGAAGATCATGGCGAGCGTCTTGCCTTCGAGCGGTTTGTCGCCCTTCTCATGAGCCTTCAGCTTCGCCTTCATGGCGCGGCCGGCATCGATGATATTGCGCAATTCGCCGAGCGGCAGTTCGCCGATGTCGAGGAAATGTCGTGGCGGCCTGCTCATTATCCTGCCGCCTTCTTCTTTGCCGCCGCCGAGAGCGCGACGCAGGCGCGCTCCAGCGAGGCAATGGACTGGTCGATCTCGGCCTCGGTGACGATCAAAGGCGCAAGGAAACGCACGACATTGTCGCCGGCGCCGACGGTCAGCAGCTTCTGGTCGCGCAGCGCATTGACGAGATCGCCGGAGGGCACCACGGCCTTGACGCCCACCAGAAGCCCCTCGCCGCGCACTTCCGCCAGCACGGACGGATAGCGGTCGACGACCGAGGCGAGCTTCTGCTTCAGGAGCAGCGACATCTTCTGCACATGCTCGAAGAAGCCGGGCTCGAGCATGACGTCGAGCACGGCATTGGCCGCAGCAATCGCCAACGGGTTGCCGCCGAAGGTCGAGCCGTGCGAGCCGGGAGTCATGCCGCTCGCCGCTTCCGCCGTGGCGAGACACGCGCCGATCGGAAAGCCGCCGCCGAGCGCTTTCGCCAGCGACATCACATCAGGAGTGACGCCGAGACGGCGATAGGCAAAGAGGTCGCCGGTGCGGCCCATGCCGGTCTGCACCTCGTCGAAGGCGAGCAGAAGGCCATGCTTGTCGCAGAGATCGCGCAGCGCCTTGAAGAACGACGCCGGTGCGCTGCGCACACCGCCCTCGCCCTGCACGGGCTCGATGAGAATGCCGGCGGTCTGCGGGCCGATTGCCTTCTTCACTGCATCGAGATCGCCATGCGGCACCTGGTCGAAGCCGTCCAGCGGCGGTCCGAAGCCCTCGAGATATTTGGCCGAGCCGGTGGCCGCGAGCGTGCCGAGCGTGCGGCCGTGGAAGGCGCCTTCAAATGTAATCATGCGATAGCGCTCGGGATGGCCCTTCGAGGCGTGATAGCGGCGCACTATCTTGATCACGCATTCCATCGCCTCTGCGCCGGAATTGCAGAAGAACACGAAGTCGGCAAAGCTCTGTTCGCACAGCCGCGCGGCAAGCTTGTCGCCGTCCGGGCTCTTGAACAGGTTCGACATGTGCCAGAGTTTTGTCGACTGCTCCTGCAGCGCCTTGACGAGATGCGGATGGCAGTGTCCGAGCGCATTCACCGCAACGCCCGAGGTGAAGTCGAGATAGCGCTCGCCGTTGGTGGCGACGAGCCAGGCGCCCTCGCCGCGCTCGAAGCCGAGATCGACCCTGGCGAAGACGGGGAGCAAATGCGACGTGGCGCTGTCGGTCATGACTGTCTACTTGCAGGTTTTGAGGCCAGTCGCGCGGTGCGTGCATCAGCGCAGATCGCAGCGGCGGAGCCCGCGGAAAACGAAACGTGCCGCCTTTTTCAGGCGGCACGCAGCAACTATCTTATGCCGGGGCAAGCACTGTCAACACGCCATAAGAGTCTCTGAGTGCAACGCAAAATGCCGGAATCCGTACGATTCCGGAAATCGGTGCATTCGAGACGGAACATGTGGAAGCGCGGCGGCCGACTCTTGCGCCAGAGTCACGCCATATTGTAGCGTTTCTTCCGTCGGGTACGACATCTCGTGCGGCAAATCTGACCCCTAAGTACCTTTGTGCGGCGTAGCGTTCGGGCGCGGTTCACACCTGTCCGGCGAGGGTTAAGGGATTCTGCCGGCAGGGATATCTGGGATTTGGCATCGCCAGCGCTGCCCCGGTTTGGCCGGCGTGAGGCGAAAGGAAGCAGACGATGACGGTATTGACCTGGTCCGACGAGCGCGTCGAACAGCTGAAGAAGCTCTGGGAATCCGGGCTCTCCGCGAGCCAGATCGCGGCCGAACTCGGCAACGTCACCCGCAATGCCGTGATCGGCAAAGTGCACCGGCTCGGCCTCTCCGGCCGCGCCAAGGCCCCCTCCACCGCGGCGCCGCGGCCGCGCAAGGCAAGGCCTGCGCAGATGGTGCGGGTGTCGCGCCCGATGTCGCGCGGCAATACGGCGCTGGCGCAGGCCTTCGAGGTCGAGGTGGAAGCCGATCCGGTTGCCTATGACAATGTCGTGCCGATGAGCCAGCGCCTGTCGCTGCAGGAACTCAATGAGGCGACCTGCCACTGGCCGGTCGGCGACCCCGCAAGCCCGGAATTCTTCTTCTGCGGCGGCAAGGCGCTCACCGGCCTGCCCTATTGCGCGCACCATTCGCGCGTTGCCTACCAGCCGGCCGCCGACCGCCGCCGCCACGCGCCGAAGCCACAGGGGCGGTAGCGCTTCAAGGACGACATCGAAAAAGAAGAAGCGTCCCGGTCGAAAGCCGGGACGCTTTTTTTTAAGACTGCGGACGAACTATTGCGCTTGCGGCTCGGCCTTCGCGAAGCGGTCATCGAGCGCGTAGCCGGCACCGCGGACGGTGCGGATGGGGTCCTGCTCGCGGCCCGGGTTGAGCAACTTGCGCAGCCGGCCGATATGAACGTCGACGGTGCGCTCGTCGATATAGATGTCGCGGCCCCAGACGCTGTCGAGCAGCTGCTCACGGCTGAAGACGCGGCCGGGATGCTCGAGGAAGAATTCGAGCAGGCGGTATTCGGTCGGGCCGAGATCGATCGGCCGCCCCGAACGCGCGACGCGGCGCTTCTCGCGGTCGAGCTCGATGTCGCCATAGGTCAGGACCGAGGCGAGCCGCTCGGGGCTGGCGCGCCTGAGCAGGCCCTTCACCCGCGCCAGCAGCTCCGGCACCGAGAAGGGCTTTACGATGTAATCGTCGGCGCCGGTCGCCAGCCCCCGCACGCGCTCGCTCTCCTCGCCGCGCGCGGTCAGCATGATGATCGGCAGCTGCCTCGTCTCGGGTCGGGCGCGCAGGCGCCGGCACAGCTCGATGCCGGACAGGCCCGGCAGCATCCAGTCGAGCACCACGAGATCCGGCACCCGTTCCTTCAACCGCGTGTCGGCCTCGTCGCCGCGGGCAACGGTCTCGACCTCATAACCTTCGGCATCGAGGTTGTAACGCAGAAGCGTGGTCAGCGCTTCCTCGTCCTCCACCACCAGAATGCGTGCGCTCATGAGTTCATTATATCCTGTTCGGTTTCCTGATACGCGGCCAATTGCGCCCGACTTCCTAGTTGCCGGGCACTGTCGTTGCAAAGCTGGTCATGTCGCCCTTCGGGCGCTGATTGACCATCTGCTGGCCCTCGATCATGTAGAACACGGTCTCGGCGATATTGGTCGCATGGTCGCCGATCCGCTCGATGTTTTTCGCGCAGAACATCAGGTGGATGCAGAACGAGATGTTGCGCGGGTCTTCCATCATGTAGGTGAGCAGTTCGCGGAACAAGGAGGTGCAGATCGCATCGACCTCCTCGTCGCCCTTCCAGACGGCCATCGCAGCCGGCAGGTCGTGCGAAGCATAGGCATCGAGCACCGACTTGACCTGCGATTGCACGAGGTCGGTCATATGCTCGAGCCCGCGGATCAGCTTCAGCGGCTGGAAATCGCTCTCGATCGCGGTGACGCGCTTGCCGATGTTCTTGGCGAGGTCGCCGATCCGCTCGAGATCGATGGCAACGCGCATGGCGCTGACGATCTCGCGCAGGTCCACAGCCATCGGCTGGCGGCGGGCGATGGTCAGCACCGCGCGCTCTTCAATGACGTGCTGCAGCTTGTCGAGTTCCAGGTCGTTGGCGACCACGCGCTTGGACAATACGACGTCGCGGCGCACCAGCGCGTCGACGGAATCGGTGTTCATGCGCTCGGCGAGGCCGCCCATCTCGGCGACCAGCCGGGTCAGCTCCTGCAGTTCGCTGTCGAACGCCTTTGCAGTGTGTTCAGAGGCCATTTCCGTACTCCTCAGCCAAAGCGGCCGGTGATGTAGTCCTGGGTCCGGCGATCGCCGGGCGAGGTGAAAATCTTGTTGGTGTCGTCGAACTCGATCAGCTCGCCCAGATACATGAAGGCCGTCTTGTCGGAGACGCGGGCCGCCTGCTGCATGTTGTGGGTGACGATGGCGATCGTGTAGTTTTCCGCCAGTTCCTGGATCAGTTCCTCGACCTTGGCGGTCGAGATCGGATCCAGCGCCGAGCAGGGCTCATCGAACAGGATCACTTCAGGGCGCACGGCGACGGTTCGCGCGATGCAGAGCCGCTGCTGCTGGCCGCCGGAGAGGCTGAGGCCGGAGGCGTTCAGCTTGTCTTTCACCTCGTTCCACAGCGCGCCGCCGCGCAGCGCCTTCTCGACGCGGCCGTCCATCTCGGACTTGGGTATCCTCTCATAGAGGCGGATGCCGAAGGCGATGTTCTCGTAGATCGTCATCGGGAACGGCGTCGGCTTCTGGAATACCATGCCGACCCGCGCGCGCAGCAGATTGACGTCCAGCTTGGGGTCCAGGATGTTGGTGTTGTCGAGCATCAAATGCCCGGTGGCGCGCTGGCCCGGATAGAGGTCGTACATCCGGTTGAAGATGCGCAGCAACGTGGATTTGCCGCAGCCGGACGGGCCGATGAAGGCGGTGACGCGGTTGGTGCCGAGCGTCAGGTTGATGTTCTTCAGCGCGTGATGTTCGCCGTAATAGAAATTGAGGTTGCGCGCGGTGACCTTCGGCGCAGCCTCCGGCAATGCGGCCTGCGCGGCGTGCCCGGCCGCGGCGCTGACGGATACGGAGAGATCGTTCATTTTGCGGTCCTTTCGGCGCCGAGAATGCGGGCGCCAATGTTCAGGGCAAGCACGGCCAGGGTGATGAGCAGCGCGCCGCTCCAGGCGAGCTCCTTCCAGTAGGCGTACGGACTCTGCACGAAGTTGTTGATGGTCACCGGCAGGTTCGCCATCGTCTTGGTCAGGTCGAGGCTGAAGAACTGGTTGGACAGCGCGGTGAACAGCAGCGGCGCGGTCTCGCCGGCGACGCGGGCGGTGGCCAGCAGCACGCCGGTGATCAGGCCGGCGCGTGCGGCGCGGTAGGCGATCTTCTTGATGACCAGCGAGCGCGGCATGCCAAGGGCGCTTGCCGCCTCGCGCAGCGGATTGGGCACCAGGAGCAGCATGTCCTCGGTGGTGCGCAGCACGACCGGAATGACGATCACAGCGAGCGCCAGGCCGCCCGCGATCGCCGAGAAGCCGCGCATCGGCACCACCACGGCGCCGTAGATGAACAGGCCGATGATGATCGAAGGCGCCGACAGCAGGATGTCGTTGATGAAGCGGATCACCGAGGTGAGCCTGTCGTGCTTGCCGTATTCGGCAAGGTAGGTGCCGGCGAACAGGCCAAGCGGCGCGCCGATGCCGACCCCGATCGCCGTCATGATCAGCGAGCCGACGATGGCGTTGAGCAGACCGCCCTGGCTCGAGCCGGGCGGCGGGGTGTTCTCGGTGAAGACCTGCAGGCTGAGGCCCGCAAGGCCATTATAGAACAGCGTGAACAGGATCAGCGCGAGCCAGGTGACGCCGAAGGCGGCGGCGGCGAAACACAGTACGCGGATGATGATGTCGATGCGGCGGCGCCTGACGTAGATCGGATTCATGTCACTTCCCCGCCTTCTTTTCCAGGCGCAGCAGCATCAGCCGCGCGCAGGCCAGCACAAGGAACGTCAGCGCGAACAGCAGAAGGCCGAGCAGGATCAGGGCCGACTGATGCAGGCCGTCGCTCTCGGCGAATTCGGATGCGATCGCCGCCGAGATGGTGGTGCCCGGCGCGAAGATCGACGAGTGGATGCGGAACGAGTTGCCGATGATGAAGGTAACCGCCATGGTCTCGCCGAGCGCGCGGCCGAGCGCCAGCATGATACCGCCGATCACGCCGACGCGGGTGTAGGGGATCACCACGCTGCGTACCACTTCCCAGGTGGTGCAGCCGACGCCATAGGCGGCTTCCTTCAGCACCGGCGGCACGGTCTTGAACACGTCGACCGAGATCGCCGTGATGAAGGGCAGCACCATGATGGAGAGGATCAGCGCGGCGTTGAACAGGCTGAGATAGGACGGGGGACCTGCGAAGATATCGCCCAGCACCGGCACGCCCTCGAAGATGCGGATCATGAAGGGCTGGAAGATGTTGGCGAGGAAGGGGCCGAGCACGAAGAAGCCCCACATGCCGTAGATGATCGAGGGGATGCCGGCGAGCAGTTCCACCGCGATGCCGATCGGGCGGCGCGCCCATTGCGGGCACAGTTCTGTGAGGAACACGGCGATGCCGATGCCGACGGGAATGGCGATCAGCATGGCGATGAAGGACGTGATCAGGGTACCGTAGACCGGGCCCAGCGCACCCAGCACCGGCGGATCGGCGGACGGCGCCCAGCGCTGTGTCGCCAGGAAGGCAAGGCCGTATTCCTTCATCGCCGGCCAGGCGCCGACGACCAGGGAGACGATGATGCCGCCGAGGATGAGCAGGACCGAAATCGCGCTGGCGCGCGTGATCCAGTAGAACGTGACGTCGCCGAGCTTGAAAGCGCTGAGGGCCTTGGCGCGATCGTAAGGGCCAGCTGCTTCCATCACATCGCTTTGAACCGCCATGTCTGCCACGCCTGTCCCCTTTGTCGTTCGACGCGCCCCGTCGTCACCCCCGGGCGACGATCTTTTCGACGATTACCCGCGTCGTTCCGGGGTGGTCCGAAGGACCAGACCCGGAATCTGAAGATTCCGGATCGCGCGTTGCACTGGCGCGCCGGAACGAAGGGCGCGCGAGGCTTCGTTAGCCCGGTCAGCTCTTGATCTCGGCCGACCAGGTCTTCTCGATCTGCTTCACGACGGAGTCGGGCATCGGGATGTAGTCGAGTTCCTCGGCCATCTTGCCGCCCTTCTCGAAGGCGTATTTGAAGAACTTGATGGCTTCCTGGGAGGCCTTCTTGTCGGCCGCATCCTTGTGCATCAGGATGAAGGTCGCCGCGGTGATCGGCCAGGAGGTATCGCCGGGCTGGTCGGTGAGGATCACGTAATAGCCGGGAGCCTTGGACCAGTCGGCGTTGGCAGCGGCGGCCTGGAAGGCCTGTATCGTCGGCTGCACGGTCTTGCCCGCCTTGTTGATCATGCCGGCATATGTCAGCTTGTTCTGCTTGGCGTAGGCATACTCGACATAGCCGATGGCGTTCTTGGTCTGGCTGATATTGCCTGCTACGCCTTCGTTACCCTTGGCGCCGACGCCGACCGGCCACTCGACCGCGGTGCCGGAGCCGACCTTGGACTTCCACTCGGCATTGGCCTTGGAGAGGTAGTCGGTGAAGTTGAAGGTGGTGCCCGAGCCGTCGGAGCGGCGGACCACGGTAATGGCGTCGCCCGGCAGCTTCAGCTTCGGATTGAGCTTGGCGATCGCGGCATCGTCCCACTTCTTGATCTTGCCGAGATAGATGTCGCCGAGCACTTCGCCCGACAGGATGAGTTCGCCCGGCTTGATGCCTTCGAGGTTCACGACGGGAACGATCGCGCCCATCACCATGGGCCACTGCACGAGGCCGTCCTTTTCGAGCTGCTCGAATTTGAGCGGGGCGTCGGTGGCACCGAAGGTCACGGTCTTGGCCTGGATCTGCTTGATGCCGGCGCCGGAGCCGATCGACTGGTAGTTCATGCCGTTGCCGGTCTCCTTCTTGTAGGCGTCGGCCCACTTCGAATAGATCGGGAACGGGAAAGTCGCGCCTGCACCGGTGATGTCGGCCGCAAATGCCGATGTCGAAGCCGCCACCAGGCCGGCGGCGACAATGGTCTTGATGAATTTCATGGGCTCGTCTCCAAACGGGTGAGCGAAGCGCCGGATGCGCCTGATCGCGCTCACCGCCGGTCCCATAGGAGCGGCTGATAGAGTTTTTACGACGGCTGGATGACAGTTGGATGACAGGAACAAGCGATTGAAATCGCTTGGATTTATTCTGTCGTGGGCGGCTTGATCTGGGGAAAGCAGGCGGTAAAGGTCGCCCCTTTGTTCGGCACGCTTTCGATCAGGAGACGGCCGCGATGCCGGGCCAGGATGTGCTTGACCAGCGAGAGCCCCAGCCCGGTACCGCCCTGGGCGCGGCTGTCGCCGACATCGACCCGGTAGAAGCGCTCAGTGAGGCGCGGAAGGTGCTCCGGCGCGATGCCGGGGCCGAAATCGCGGACCATGACCCGGTATTCCGGCGGGCCATCGCCAGGGCCCGCCGTGGCCGGCGTGGTCAGCGAGACCATCACCTTGCCGCCGGAAGCACCGTATTTCAGCGCGTTCTCGATCAGGTTCTCGAACAGCCGCAGCAATTCCTCGCGGTCGCCGGCGATGGTGACCGACGCCTCCGGCAGGTCGACCTCGATCTCGACCTGGCGCTCGCGCGCCAACGGCTCGAGCCCGTCGACGACCTGGCGGATGATCGGCACGATATCGACCAGCGCGTCGGGGCGGACATGCGCCGACAACTCGACCCGCGACAGCGACAGCAGGTCGTCGATCAGGCGCGCCATGCGCTTGGCCTGCACCTGCATGATGGACAGAAAGCGCTCGCGCGCCTTGGGATCTTCCTTCGCCGGGCCCTGCAGCGTGTCGATGAAGCCGGAGAGCGCCGCCAGCGGCGTGCGCAATTCATGACTGGCATTGGCGACGAAATCGGCGCGCATCTCCTCCACCCGGCGCAGCGGCGTCAGGTCGTGGAAGGTCATCAGCATGCATTTGTCGGCGCCGCCGAACCGCGTCGGCACCGGCACCGGCGTGATGACCAGCTCCATCCAGCGATCGATCGGCACCTGGTCGAGATAGGTGGCGCGGCGCGGCTGAGTAGTCGCGATGGCCTCGCGCAAAGCGGTGATGATCTCCGGCGAGCGCAGCGCGAATTGCGCGAGTTCGTTCTTGCGCAGCGCCGGCGCGAGCTGGCTTGCCGCGGCATTGAGGTGGATGACCCGGCCGGCTCGGTCGAGCAGCACGGCAGGATCGGGCATGCCGGCGACGATGGCGTTGACGGCGGCGGCTTCGACCGGATTTTCGGTGCGGACGTCGTCGGGCGTGGCAGCGGGGTCATGCAGGCGCCAGGGCACCAGCGCGGCTGCGGCGAGCAGGGCAAACACGGCGGCCGCGGCGATCAGGGGCAGTTGGCCGAGCGTCACCAGCACGGTGAGCGCCAGGCCGGCGGCGATCAGGATGATGGCGGAATGGCGCAGCCGGTCCGGCCAGGGCGCGAAGAAGGAAGGGGGGGTGCCGTCTATCGCCATCGCCGCTTCATTCGCAATCGCGCTGCATCGGTTGGAGCTTCATCCTGTTCCGAAAACCGGTTCCCACTTCGCCACGCGGCCCTTCGGTTCGGATAACGCTGCCGATCAGGCGCCGCCTTCTCCGCGCTCGCGCAGATAGACCGCTTCGCGCCTCGGTTCGACCCGCGTCTTTTCCTCGGCCATTGCGGTGAGCCCCCGCAACCGTTTCGACCTTGCGCCCATGATAACTTCGCGAAGCGTCAGCAAGATTACAGATATGATGAAAGGCGTAAGATAATAGAGCATCCGGAACAGCAGCATGCCGGCGAGCAGTTCCTCGCGGTCCATCTGCCAGAGCCCGACCAGCATGGCGGCGTCGAACACCCCAAGCCCACCCGGGGAATGGCTGGCGAAGCCGAGCAGGGTCGCCGACACGAAGATCACGGCCACCGTAACGAAGCCGAGATTGGGCTCGTCCGGCACCAGCACGTACATGGCGAGCGCGCAGAAGCCGAGGTCGATGATACCGATGGCGATCTGGAGCAGCGTCAGCGGTCCGCCCGGGAGCGTTACCGTCCAGGGACCGCGGCCCACCACGCGGGGCTTTGTCCAGACCCAGGCCACATAGCCGGCAAGGCCGGCAATGGTGAGCAAGGCCACGGTACGATTCAGCCAGACCGGAAGCTGATCGATATTGGCAGCAGCCTCCGGATGCCAGGCGATACCGAGCCCGAGCACCGCGGCATTGCCGAGCCAGAATGTGAGGCCGGCGAGAAAACAGACCTTCGCGACGTCGATCGCGTTCAGTCCCCAGGCGGAATAGATGCGGTAGCGCACCGCGCCGCCGGTGAACACGCTGGCGCCGACATTGTGCCCGATCGAGTAGGAGGTGAAGGCGGCGAGCGCGTTGACGCGGTAGGGAACGTCGGTGCGGCCAATCGCGCGCACGGCGAACCAGTCGTAGAAGGTGAGCGTGAAATAGCCGGCGGCGACGAACAGCGCGGCGAGGGCAATGTGGCTCGGATCGGTGCTCTTGATGGCATCGATCACTTCGGCGACCTCGATGCCGCGGAGCATGTGGTAGAGCACATAGCAGGCGACACCGATAACGGTGATGCTGATCACCACACCTATCTTGTGCAGGATTTGCTTGTGGCGCAGGAACGTAATGAACCTGCGTATGGCTTCCAGCATCTAGACCTCGAATACCGATGCGACGGCAGTGGCCGCCGGCGAACCTTGCCGCCGCCCTCGCCCGCGCTAGCTCCCATTCCTCTGGTAGCGCGTTTCGGGGCGGAACGGAATTCACCAGACGGAGAATAAAACGCGATTGGTCAACAGATTAGGGACCGTCCATTGATTGCGGATGCGTCGATTTACTGCATCTGGCCGGTCCTTCCTAATTCATTAAGCCCTTGACGGCGGCGACGCGGTGCGCAGCGCCTGCCAGCCTCGCGGCCCCCGAAGAATACGGAGTTCAGACGCTGGCGACATGGCCCCGGGCAAAGGCGCCGGCCTGATCCTCGAAAATTGCCATGGCCGTGGTCATGCGCCTGAAGCCGAACGCCTCGTAGAAGGATTCCGTCCCCGGCACGCAATAAAGGATGATCTTCCGGTGCGAACGTGACTGGTGCACCAGCCGTCCGACGATTTCCCTGCCAAGCCCCTGCCCGTGATGGCTGGGCAGCACGGCGATATCGCAGAGATAGGCGCAGTCACGGCCGTCCGCCAGTACGCGGCCGACGCCGACGAGGCGACCGTCATCGAAGGCGAAGGCGCGAAACATGCTGTTTCCGAACACCAGCTTCAGGTCGGCCGGCGGCTTGTCGCCGAGCGGCGCCGCGCGGTACAGGGCCGACAATTCGTCCCAATCGATGGCGTCAAGCCGGTCCGTCCAGGAAATCGACATCGTCGAGCCTCTTCTCCGGGTGCGCAGCTACCGCTTCGAGAGCCGCCGCGGGCAACAGTTCTACTTCTTGTTTCACGCGTTTCGAACCAGGGATTTCTGCCTGCCTGCGGCGCGGTCGCAGATCAGGCCTGCGGCGTGCTGCGGGCAACCACCCAGGCGCGCAGGAACGATCCGGCCGCGCAACCGATCAGATAAAGGCCGAACATGACGACGCCAAGATCGAGCCAGTAGCCGGGACGGCCCGGGACGACACGGCTTGCCGCCAGCGCCGCGAGGACGGCGACCAAAGCCCAGAGCGCGCGGCCCCATGCTCCCGTAACGCCCTCGCCGCGCTGCACTACCGAGATCCAGCCCATGGCAAGGCCGAGCAGCAGCGACCCCACGAGCCAGCCCCAAAAGAATTGCGCGACATAGGCCATGATCATTTCACCACGAAATCGATGCGCCGGTTCTGCGCCTTGCCGTCCTCGCTATCGTTGCCGGCGATCGGCTGGCTGCTGCCATGACCGACCGAGGTGAGTCGGCTGGCCGGCAGGCCGCCGCGCACCAGAAAATCCATCACCGCCTGCGCGCGCTTCTCCGACAGCGCCTGGTTCTGATCGGCATCGCCGTCGGCGTCCGTGTGCCCGGCGATCTCGATATTGGCGGCAGGACAGCGCAGCGCCGTCTCCGTCAGACGGTCGAGCAGGCCGAGCGAATCCGACGACAGGTCCGCCTTGCCCGGTTCGAAGCGGATGCGCGATTTCGCCAGCAAATCCGCGAACAATTGTTGGCAGACGGTGTTGTCGACCGGCGCGGAGGGCGGCTTCACCGCGATCTCGGCCTTGTACTGCCAGTACTGCGGCAGGTCCCTGCCGAGCCCGGCGCGGATCTGCACGGCGGCGGCATCATAGAGCGCATCGCCCGACAGCTTCACTTCGCGATCAGTGACCACAAGGGTGCCGGTGGAGAGGCGCGAGAGCGCGCCCAGCGCCGGCACGACGACCGCGGCAAAGCTGGATGGCGCCCCGATGCTTTCCTTGAGGTTGTCGACCACCTTCTCACTGAAGAATTTGCGTCCCGCGGCAGCGACCAGGGCGGCGTGCACGTTCCTGTCGGGCACGTTGCCGGTGAGCGTCAGCGTGGAGGCGACAGGATCCTTGTAGGCCTGGAAGACGTAAGGCGGCGCCTTGACCTCGTTGGCGGCGACCGAAAAGCCCTCGGGGAGATTCTTCAACGCCGCCATGATCGCTTCACGGCCGCCGAGCTCGCGCGCCATGCCGGACAGCGACACCTTGTCGTCGGAAATCGTGAGCTTGCCTTCCTTCAGCTTTCCGATCTGCGCGAGCAACAGCAGGGCCGCGGCATCGAACCCCGGCGGTGCGCCGCGCGCCAGCCTCATCTGGTCCACGACCTCGACATTGCCCAGACCCGCCTTTGCCGCCTCGAGCAGCCTGCCCTTGACCTGCGGCAGCGGCGCGCTGCCAGCGAGGGTCACCCGGACGACGTCGCGTTCGGCGGTCCAGACAAAGGGACTGGCCTGGGGAACGAGGCGGGTCTCGTCATTGACAAGGCGCACGCCGGGCACGGCCTCGACCGCGGCAAGCGCCGCACGGCGCCCGTCAGAGGAAAACGCCTCGGCATCAAAAGTGATGTCTCGGCCGGCCACCGTGACGCGCTTCTTGTCGAGCAGGGCGTCCTTGATTGCGGCATTAGAGCGCGCGGCAAGATAGCCCTCCAGCGGTTCGGTGCTCGTCCAGGCGGCGAAAACCCAAAAGACGACCAGTGCAATCGCACCGAGCCACCATTTGCAGCTCCACCTGTAAAGTTCGTGCATCCGAGTTCCCGCGACTGAAGAGAACGGAGAGAAAACAAACCCTTGCGGGGCTGTCAAACCCGAATTAGCGGCGTTGGCGCGAGGCTCCGGTCGCCGCACGACTATGGTTTCGTCAACCATCTCTCGCTAACTTCGAACCGGAATTCAACCGGTCAAACACGCCTGATGAAGCAGCTTCGTAGCACCGTTATCCGCGCCGGCCTTGAAGCGCTGTATTTTTCCGGTGCGCACCATCTGCTGCGGCCGATTTTCGCGGGAGTCGGCGCGATTTTCATGCTGCATCACGTTCGCCCGCGCGACGGGCGCGAATTCCAGCCCAACCATCATCTCGAGGTCGAGCCGTCGTTCCTGCGCGCAGTCCTGTCGCACCTGCGCGCGCACGGCATCGAGATCGTCAGCATGGACGAGGTGCATCGGCGGCTGTCAGAAAAGGATTTCAAGCGACGCTTCGCGGCTTTCACGCTCGATGACGGCTATCGCGACAACCGTGACCATGCGCTGCCGGTGATGCGCGAATTTGACGCGCCCTGCACCGTCTATGCGGTGAGCGATTTCGCCGCAGGCACAGGGCGGTTGTGGTGGGTCGCGCTGGAGCGCGCGGTTGCAAGCGCGTCCGCGATCGAGGTCGAGATCCGCGGCCGGATGACGCGGATGGAAACAGGGACGGCGGCGCAGAAGCAGGCGGCCTTCGACCGGCTGCACGATTGGCTGCGCGCACTGCCGAGCGAGCAGGACGTGCTGAATGAGATAGCAAAGCTGTGCGCGCGCCACGGCGTCGACGAGAGCGCGATCTGCCGCGAGCTCTGCATGTCATGGGAAGAGCTGAAGGCGTTTGCCGGCGATCCCCTGGTCACGATCGGCGCGCATACGGTCACCCATCCGAACCTTGCCAAGCAGAGCGAGGAGACGGCGCTGAACGAATTGAAGACGAGCCGCGCACGGATCGAGGCGGCGCTCGGCCGTCCCGTGCGGCATCTGGCCTATCCCTACGGCGACAGGCTGGCGGCCGGACCGCGCGAGTTCGCGCTGGCGAAAGCGGCCGGCTTCAAGACCGCGGTGACGACGCGGCCTGGCATGACCTTCCCGGAGAGCGCCGGCTACCTCACGGCGCTGCAGCGCGTTTCGCTCAACGGCAATTACCAGGACGAGCGCATCCTGCCGGTGCTCACCTCGGGCGCGGCGACCGCAATGTGGAACGGCTTTCGCCGCATCGACGCGGCCTGAGCTTTCTTCGCCGCTAGGGTCTTACAGCGTCATAACCCTGATGGCGAGGAGCCGCGCATGCGCCGTCTCGAACCATGAGGCCACCACATCGGCGTCATCCACCAAGACGCCGCTTACAGGGCTCGTCGTGATCAGGAGATAACGCCGCTTGTAAGCAGCAGGACTCACAGGACATCCGGTTTGGAGCGACGTCGTGCCGTCCGCACTTACTGCGGCCAGTCCTTGAAGAGCGTAATTCCGATCATGATCAGCGAGCCGAGTGCAACCGCCACCGGACAGATGAACGGCAACTCTTCCGCCACGCTGACGACAACATCCCGGAAGCGTAGAGTCCTCTTCCCATGCGCGAAGCGCCAGCCTGCTACACCCATCGGATATCCCCGTTTGGCCCCCAGCAGCGGCGGTCCGATCCTCCGACGAAAAGCTATCCCCGGCTATAACCCATTCGGATGTTCCCTCGATCAAGGTGAAGGAACCCTTGAAGGCTATGGCGCCATCAAGCGGCCTTAGTTCTGAATTGCGGTAGATGCCGCAACTTCAATTCCCACCGCAAATTCAAATCCAACTCTGTTTTGAATTTCGAGATCGTCGCGCAGCCACGGCAACGTCCCGCTGTCACTGCTCGCGCCTTCCTTGACTCGTCCCCTGCCCGCGC
>JAEZEU010000294.1 GCA_023432885.1 Pseudomonadota bacterium
CCTATAACAGCGGATGCAGTTTTGCGAAGGCTGAAGTTCCAATCGTTCTACCAACCGCCCGCTGTGACTATGGTCGCTTTCGCCGGGACGACAGCGACACATGAGGCGCCGGTGAAACTAGCCCTTCACCTGCGCGGGATAGTGCCGCTGCAGCACCGCCTGCGGCTGCGCATAGGCCTCCTGCAGATCGACGCTCCAGTATTTCAGTTCGTCGAGCGGGATGCGAACGTCGGTGATCGCGCAACGGACATAGGTTCCCGGCGAGATCACGCGGAAGTCGCCGTCGAGATATTGCACCTGTGCTTCGCCGCTGCCCGAGGGGCCGAATTTGTTCAGCAAGATGATGTGCTCCGAATTCCCGCGCGCCGCTCGATGCGCGGCTGGTCAACTCATTTCCAAAAAGTGATCTATCATAAATAAGTCGTGGTGTCCGCCCGTGCAAACCCACCGATTTGTGATGGTTTCGAGGCAATCGCGCATGCTAGCGTTTTCCGCATGGCTCGCTGCTTGTTCAGCGCCATACCCGATCCCGGCAAGCATCATGCGGCTCCTGTCAGCGACCTTCTTACTGACGCTCTCGGTCGTGGCCGGTGCAGCCGAGGCGGCGCCGCCGCAGCAGCAGGTCGATATCCCCGCAGGCAAGCTCGATCTGCACGCCCGGCTCTATAGGCCCGACGGCAGCGGACCGCTCCCCGTGGTGATCGCGCTGCACGGCTGCGGCGGCCTTTCCGGCCCGGGCGAACAGGTCGAGCCGCGCTATCGCGACTGGGCCGAGGACCTCATGAAGGCGGGCTATGCGGTGCTTTGGCCCGACAGTTTCGCATCGCGCGGTCTCGGCCCGCAATGCCGGGAGAAGGAACGCAAGGTGCTGGCGCGGCGCGAGCGGGTCGCCGATGTCGCGGCTGCGCACAAATGGCTGGCGGCGCAGAGCTGGGTGGCGCGCAACCGCATCAGCCTGATCGGCTGGGCGCATGGCGCGAGCACCGTGCTGTGGGTGGTGCGTCCGCAGCTTGCCGCGCGCAGCAAGGAGCCGGACTTTCGCTCCGCGATCGCCTTCTATCCGGAATGCCGGATCTCCGCGCGCACCGGCTGGAGCACGCGGGTGCCGACCCTGCTGTTGATCGGCGCCAGCGACGATATTGCCTCGCTCTCGTTGTGCAAACAGATGATGGAGGGCGCGCGCGGCCGCAGCGCGCTGACGCAGATCGTGGTCTATCCCGGCGCCGCGCACGATTTCGACCGCGCCGACCTGTCGCTGCGCGCGCTCGACGGCAACGATCCGGCCGCGCCCGATCGCGGCCACATCGGCACCGATTCCGACGCCCGCACCGATGCGCAGAAGCGCGTCGCCGAGTGGCTGGCGCGGTGAGGCGAACTGGAGGTCCGTCCACGAGTCTCCCACAGGGAGAGGCCGAACGAAGCTGCGGGGGAATGGCTCGACTAAAACAAGCTGCCCTGATCGACCGGCTTGACTACGCGCTTGGGCATCGCCGGCTTTGCCTCGCGCGCGGCGGGCTTGGGCGGCGCCGGCGGGGCGGTGGCCTCCGGCCGGTTCGCATCCGCGGTGACGCCGCCGCGGCCGTCGGCGAACTCGACGGTGAGATGCGCGTTCGGACCGATTGCGGCGGCGGCGTGAACGGGATGGCCGGCTTGATCGCGCACCAGCGCAAAGCCGCGGTCCAGCACGCTGCGATAGGACAGGGCGGCGAGCAGCTTGCCGCTGTGTTCGATGCGCGCATCCAGCCGCTGCACCAGGGTGCGAAGCGCTCGATGGGCGCGTTCGGCCAGGCGATGAGCCCGTTCGCGGTCGCGAGCGATCTGCTGGCGCTGCGCCTGCGCATTGGCGAGCCTGGACGCCCTGAGACGCAGCTCGAGGCCGGCAAAGCGCTCGCGCCGGCGATGCAGCAGCGAGCGCGCCGAATGGGTCAGGCGCTCGCCGCAATTGGTGAGGCCGGCTCGTGCATGCGTGACTTGGCCGCGCAGCACGCGCAGCGTCAGGCGGGCGCTGGAGGCGGCGAAACGGCGGAAATGTGCGTGCGTGTTGGCGCGCAGGCCCCGGGGCAGGGCACTGCCCGCGGCGTCGAGCCGCTGGCGCGGAATGGCAAGCAGTTCGCTTGCGGCTGGAAGCGCCCGCGCCGCGGCGCGCAGCTCACTCCGGCGGCTCTCCTGCGCACGCTGCCAGGACATGACGGTGCGGCGGGCGAGGCTCTCGACCTCGGCGAACAGTTCGCTGCGTACGGGAACTGCCATTTCGGCCGCAGCCGTCGGCGTCGGCGCGCGCTTGTCGGCGGCGAAATCGATCAGCGTGATGTCAGTCTCGTGGCCCACGGCCGAAATCAACGGGATCATGCTGTCGGCCGCGGCACGCACCACGATCTCCTCGTTGAACGACCAGAGGTCCTCCAGCGAGCCGCCGCCACGGGCGACGATGAGGAGATCGGGCCGGGGGATGCGCCCGCCCTCGGGCAGCGCGTTGAAGCCGCGGATGGCGGCCGCGACCTGCTCGGCCGAGCCTTCGCCCTGCACCTTGACCGGCCAGACCAGCACGCGGCGCGGAAAGCGGTCCTCCAGGCGGTGCAGGATATCGCGGATCACGGCGCCCGTCGGCGAGGTGACGACGCCGATCACTTCGGGCAGCCAGGGCAAGAGCTGCTTGCGCCTCTCGTCGAACAGGCCTTCGGCGGCGAGCTTCCTCTTGCGTTCCTCCATCAGCGCCATCAGCGCGCCGATGCCGGCCGGCTCAAGGGACTCGATGACGATCTGGTATTTCGATGAGCCGGGATAGGTGGTGAGCTTGCCGGTGGCGATCACCTCGAGCCCCTCCTGGGGCTTGAAGCGCATGCGGGCGTGGTTGAACTTCCAGATCACGGCCTCGATCTTGGCGCTGTCGTCCTTCAGCGCGAAATAGCAGTGGCCGGAGGAATGGGGGCCGCGGAAGCCGGATATCTCGCCGCGCACCCGGACATGGCCATAGGCGTCCTCCACCGTCCGCTTCAGCGCGGAGGACAGTTCCGAGACGGTGAATTCAGGCGCGTTGGCAAGGGGTTCAGCAGGCATCAGAAGCGATTCGGGTGTTTGGGCTTGTTCGCAAGTTAGGGGTATTCAAACCAGGATGCCAATAGGCTTTCGGTACTAAGGTATTGATCTTGGGCCACTTGCACGATCATGTGGACTCATGCGAACCGGAGCCAATTGAATCCCCACCATTCGGCGTTTTCCATGAAAATCCTCCTGATCGGTTCCGGCGGCCGCGAGCACGCTTTGGCGTGGAAGATCGCGGCATCTCCGCTGGTGACGAAACTCTGGTGCGCGCCGGGCAATGCGGGGATCGCGAACGATGCCGAATGCGTGCCGCTCGACATCGCCGACCATCCCGCGGTGATCGATTTCTGCCGGAAGAATGAGATCGAATTCGTCGTGATCGGACCCGATGCCCAGGTCGCAGCAGGCATGGTCGACGATCTCAACGCCGCCGGCTTCAAGGCGTTCGGTCCGACCAGGGCGGCGGCCCGGCTGGAGAGCTCGAAGAATTTCACCAAGGCGCTCTGCCGCGCCAACAACATCCCGACCGCAGCCTACGAGCATTTCAGCGACGCCGAAGCCGCGCGCGCCTATATCCGCAAGCAGGGCGCGCCCATCGTGGTCAAGGCCGACGGGCTTGCCGCGGGCAAGGGCGTCGTGGTGGCAATGACGGAAGCCGAAGCCTTGGCTGCGGTCGACATGATGTTCGGCGGCGGCTTCGGCGCGTCGGGTGCGGAAGTCGTCATCGAGGAATTCATGCAGGGCGAAGAGGCCTCGTTTTTCGCGGTGTGCGACGGTGAGCATGCCCTGCCGCTTGCGACCGCACAGGATCACAAGCGCGCCTTCGACGGCGACAAGGGGCCGAACACCGGCGGCATGGGCGCCTACTCACCGGCGCCGGTGATGACCGAAGCGATGTGCGCGCGCGTGATGGAGGAGATGATCAAGCCGACACTGCGTGCGCTGAAGGAAATGGGGTGTCCCTACAAGGG
>JAEZEU010000495.1 GCA_023432885.1 Pseudomonadota bacterium
GCCTCGAAGGCGCGGCCGAAATCGGCCGTGGTCATGCACAGCGCCTGCGCCACCGCCTCGGCCTCGATCGCCTCCTCGACCGACATCGCCCATTCCATGGCCAGCATCCGCTTGGTCATGGTGTTGGCGAAGGTCGGACCGTCCGCGATCTGGCGCGCCAGTTGCTGCGCCTGCGGCAACACATGTTCCGGCGTGACGATGCGGCTGAAAAAACCCCAGCGCTCGCCTTCCTCCGCGGTCATGAAGCGGCCGGTGTAAAGCAGCTCCGAGGCCCGCGACTGGCCGATGATCCGCGGCAGAATCGCGCACGCCCCCATGTCGCAGCCGGCAAGGCCGACCTTGTTGAAGAGGAACGCGACCTTGGCGCCAGCAGCGGCAAAGCGTATGTCGGAGGCCATGGCGACGATCGCGCCGGCGCCAGCGCAGATGCCCTCGACGGCGGCGACGATCGGCTGCGGGCAGGCCCGCATCGCCTTGACGAGATCGCCGGTCATCCGGGTAAAGGCCGTAAGACCCTTGGTGTCCATTTTGACGAGCGGCCCGATGATCTCGAACACGTCGCCGCCGGAGGAGAAATTGCCGCCGGCGCCGGTCACGACGACCGCCTTGACCTGTTCGTCGAAGGCGCAGGCGCGGAAGAAATCGGTCAGTTCTCGGTAGCTCTCGAAGGTCAGCGGATTCTTGCGCTCCGGGCGGTTCAGCGTCACCGTCGCGACTCCCTCCACAACAGCCAGCAGGAAATGGTCCGGCGTGTAATCGGCGAGCGGCACCGTCACGGGGTTGGCTGGTCTGCTCATGGAAACTCCCTGCTTCCTTCGGTGGTCAATGCCGCCTTCATCCTAGATCTCGCCGCCGGCCACCGGGATGGCCTGGCCCGTGATGGCGCCGGCCCCCTCGCCGCACAACCAGAGCACGGTGTCGGCGACTTCCTGCGGCGTCACCAAGCGCCCTTGCGGATTATGCCTGGCAAGCTCGGCCACCGCCTGCTCCCGGCTGCGACCGGTCTTCTTCATGATGTTGTCGATGCTGCCGGCGACAAGCTCGGTGTCGGTGAAGCCCGGACACACGGCGTTGATCGTGATCGGCATACTCGCAAGCTCAAGCGCCAACGAGCGCACGAGGCCAATCACGGCGTGTTTTGCAGCGCTATAGGCGCTGACATAGGCGTAGCCCTTCAGCCCCGCCGTCGAGGCGACCGCAACGATGCGGCCTTGCGGGCGGGTCTTCATCGAGGGCAGCACAGCATGGACCGAATGCACCACGCCCATGAAGTTGACGTCCATCATGCGCGCGAACAGCGCCGCATCCGATTTCGCGAACGGCGCGGATTCCGCAGCTCCCGCATTGGCGATGAGAATGTCGATCGGCTGCCGGTCCGCGGCGCGCGCAATCGCGCCAGCGATGGCAGCCTGGTCCGCGACGTCGGCAACATCAGCGAAGTGCGCCTCGCCTGCGGCAATGGCTTCATCGAGCGCCGCGCGGCGGCGGCCGAGCACGGTCACCGTGACGCCCGTCCTCGCAAGAGCCGCCGCGATGGCACGACCGATGCCGCGGCTGCCGCCGGTCACCAGCGCATGCGGGGCGTACGGCGTTGCGGGCATACGGCTCTCCCTGAACGAAATCGTTGGCGGGCCGTAATATATTTTAAACTTAAAGCTTTTGCAAACCAGTCTTGTGCCGGGATCATACCCGCAGATGGAAGCCGGCGGTTGTCAGCCGCGCGATGACATCTTCAAGATGCAACCTGTCGCGCGTCTCGATGACGATCTGAAGCAGTGCTGCCTTTGCCGGAAGGTCGGAGAAGGTCCGCTGATGCGAGACTTCGATGATGTTCGCGCCCGCTTCGCCCAGGAGCTTCGAAACCAGCGCCAGTTGCCCCGGGCGATCGACGATGTCGATGGCGAGTTGGGTCAGCCGCCCCTCCCGGGCAAGCTCTCGGGTCAGCACCGATGCGATCAGGCGCGTATCGATATTGCCTCCGGAAAGAACGAGGCCCGCATTCGTCCCACGAAACCGGTCGGGAGCCGCCATCACGGCCGCCAAGCCGGCAGCGCCCGCGCCTTCCGCCACCGTCTTTTCGATATTGATCAGCATCGACACCGCACGCTCCAACTCATCGTCGGTCACGAGAATGATGTCGTCGACCAGATCGCGGACGATGTCTGTCGTGATACGGCCTGGCGCCTTGACGGCAATGCCCTCCGCCAGGGTGTCGCCGCGCATGGCCAGATTCTCACCCTTGATCGCGTTGTACATTGACGGATAGAGACTGGCCTGGACACCGATGATGCGGATGTCAGGGTTTACCGATTTCGCAGCGATGGCGATGCCCGAGATCAGACCGCCGCCACCGATCGGAACCACGAGCGTCTGAAGCTCCGGCGCCGCCTGCAGCATTTCGAACGCGATGGTGCCCTGGCCTGCAATGATCAAGGGGTCGTCGTAGGGATGGATAAGCGTCAAACCGGAGGCGTTGCCGTGCTCGCGGGCAAACTTGCCGGCTTCCTCCAGCGTTTGGCCGGAAATGATGACGTTTGCGCCGTGGCGCTTGGTATTTTCGATCTTCACCATCGGCGTGCCGATGGGCATGACGATGGTGGCGGGGATGCCGAGCCGCCTGGCATGGTAGGCCACGCCCAGCGCGTGATTGCCCGCTGACATCGCGATAACGCCGCGCGCCCGCTCGGCGGCCGACAGCCCACTGAGGCGGTTAAGCGCGCCCCGCTCCTTGAAGCTGGACGTGAACTGGAGGTTCTCGAATTTGAGCCAGAGGTTGCAGCCGCATATCTCGCTCAATGTCCTGCTGCGATTGCACGCGGTGACTATGATTGAGCCATGGAGGGTCGTTGCAGCCGCCTTGATGTCGGCGGGCGAGATCGGGGTTCCGCCGGTGTCGAAATCGCGACCGGCTCTCTTTGGATCAGACGGCCGGATGGTGTCGGGGAGGATTTCAGTCATGCCGCAACATATCAAGCGGCATCAGAACAATCCAATTCGGTAATCAGCTCGATGCCCCGAAAAGTTCCCCCGACACCAAATTGCGCTGCGGACGGCCGATGTAAGGGTGCACCGGCCGTCAGTGGCAGAAAAAAGAGGGGGGCAATGAAACGCGCGTGGTGCGCATGCGTCACGTCCGCGCCTGGAGCAGGCGCTGCGACCGGGTGCGATCCTTTGCAGCCTGCGCCAAGCCCGCGCCGATGGCGCTGCGCGAAAGCCCGATGTCGCGAAGCTCGCGGTCGGACAACTGGCGCAGAATGGCCAGCTGCGCCTGATGTTCGCGCTGCGCGATGATCGCCGCGATCGCGTTATTGACGGCGCGGAAAATGCCGCGCCCGAAAGCCCTCAGTGATCTCCTGATCGTCAAGGGTGAGGCTGAAAACTCCGAAATACCGTTCAACATGCTCATGGTCGTTCTCGTCCTGTTGAAGAGGGTCAAGCTCCCCTTCCCCGCCTGCACCATGCACGCTTGCCGCCTCCATGACTTTCACATGGGGAGGATTTTTCCTTGAGATATGCTTGAGAGGAGCGTCGGAATACGAGGTATGCGCAGGCGTGCATCTCTGCTCGATTGCACCGAGACGTTCACGCTGCACACACGCGTGCGTGAGAGCTGGGTGAAATCAGCGTCCGACTGTGAACGTTATTGCTGGCCCGCGATAATCTGCGCGGCGGCGCCGATGCCCTGTCGAAAGGTCTCGTCAAATGTGACGGCCGAAACACGCCATTGCTGCGGCTTGCCGCGCCAATCGAGCTGCCAGTCGCTGGCCCAGTGCAGCGCCTGATCGTCCCAGACCAGGCTCGCCATCAGCACGGCTTCTCCGCCTTGCCCGGCAGCAGCCTCGGCCAGCCTGGCGCGCGGAATTCCGCCAAGCGCCGCATCATTGGCACCGATCCGGGCGAGCGTTGCAGCATCAGGCAATACGATGGACACGCCGCGCTTGGCCGCGGCGGCAGAAAGGGCGGCCCGTGGCAGATCCGTTTCCTTCGAATCCCCCGCCACCAGATACCGCCTGGAAGCCGGCTTCATCTCAACGAAGACGCCGAGCAGCGGACGCCGGGAAAGCCAGGGCTTTTCTCCGAGAGCCGCAAGAACGCGGTTGATGGCGGCCTCGTCAAACTCGGCGGTCAGGACGAAGGAGCGGTCGCGCGTACCCTGTTCGTCGTTCTTCGGCTTGCCGCCCTTCTCGTCGCGATAGGAAAAGGCACGAACCATCTTCGTGGCATCGGCCTTGTAAGCCTCGATGCGCGGATCGCCCGCAAGCCGGAGCGCACCGGAGACCTTGATGAGAGCGTCCTCGAGGCATGAGGCAAAACCGATGATGCGGTTGGCTTCGCCGGTGCCGGTGACGATGGTTTGAGCGCGGTAGAGATCGGACGTGGGGATAAGGGTTGGAGTCTTGTCGGCAGGTTGGGCGAAGCCCGGCGCGGTGGCGAAGAGCATTGCTATCGCCAGTGCGGAGAAAGAGCAGATCGGGCGAGCCGGCATGCGCGGGTCCTCAAGTCCCATAAGATGGGTTGAGTATAGCGAAACCCATCATCCTTGCCGCAGCTAGTGATGGGTCTCGCTGCGCTCGACCTCATATGCCGCTGCCGCGGCGGTCATCGGTTCCAGGCGATGCTGGCGGGGCGAGACCGGTTATGTCGCGCCCGAGCCGCCGGAGACGATCTTCTCATTGAGCTTCTGGTCGACGATCTCGACCGTGCGGTCGATCTCGGCATTGGGCGCGCCGAGCTCGTGCGAGATCAGCTTTACGAGAAGGTCGACGCGCTCGATAAAGGGCGCGCCGGCTGCCACGGCGCGGGCGGCCGACGACGGCTTGAGCAGGCTTTCCGCCGCCTTGGCATATTTGGAGAACGGCACCTGGTCCGCGGGATCCGCACCGAGTTTGCGGGCAATGTTGTCGACGTGATCGTAAATGGCCTGCGACCGGTTGAGGTCGCCGTGCACGGCGTCGCGGATGGACTGCGGCTCGTGCGGCGTAATGCAGCGGTAGTTGCCCGTGAGCAGCATCGACCACTTGGCAAGCGGCACGAACAGCGAGTCGAACACTTTCAGCTTCACTGGCACGTCGTGGCCGTCCAGCTTCACCGCATCGATATCGGCTTCCAGCTCGCGAAGGAGCCTGTTGTGCTTCTCGTCCTCGAAGGCCGCGGCCTTGAAGTTGGTCGGCAAACCGACGTGCAGCACGTTCGCCGCCTCTTCCGGCGGGCGGAAGGCTTGCGGATCGGGCGAACAGAGCGTCACGAGACCCGGCTTGAAGCGCTCCCACACCGAGGCATTGGTGTAGGCCTCGTCGAGATCCATGTCCTTGAGCGAAGGGATGCGCTTCAGATACGGCAGAGGCGGCATGTTCATGATGGAAAGGCACGGCAAGCCTGCGGCCGCGATCTTGACCATCAGAACGCGAACGGTGTGGTTGGTGTATTGCGGCTCCTGCATGGCAAGCGCCACGAGGTCGTAGCGGGAAACGTCGACATTGGCGGGTTCGGTCGCATCGAGCTTGCCCGGCAGGTCGCGCGAGAGGATCGCGCGGTGCAACGCCTCGTCGCGCAGCTTGATGCGCACTTCGGTGCCGTCGCGGTTGATGAGCTCGGCCGTCTTCTTGCGGCAGACCAGGGTCACGTTGTGACCCGCCATCAAGAGTTTTGTTCCCAGCAGGGAGCCATAGGAAGCTCCCAGGATCAGAATATTGCGCGCCATGCTTCCTTCTTCCGCAAACGAGCCCGAACTTTTCCCAACGCTCGGCTCGCGAGCAGACTATGCCATGGCGCGGGAAAGCCCCTCATTGCGGAGGGGCGGGCGTATCTATCGCATTGCAGCGGGCGTGACAATTACTGGTATACCAGACTGGTAAGGAACGTCGCACCACGCCCGCAAGCACATGAAAAACATCGGAAATTCGCCTGATGGCCCCTTGGCCGGGTCCCGCCCCAAGGAAAAATCAGGCGTATCGCAAGGACAAATCAAGCGCACATAACAGTCTTTCCGGCCGCGCTGCTTCATCTTGCGACAACAGCGCTCGCAGGTTGCGGCCGCGCAAAAGACGGGATGAAGCACCATGGTGACGTCCGCCCTCGCCACACACGAACCCAAACCTTGCGTCATCGCCCTGCACTGCTCGCTCGGTTCGGGGCGACAATGGTCACGGCTCATCGAAGCGCTCGGTGACGGCTATGAGGTGACCCCACCCGACCTCTCCGGATACGGCAGGAATGTCTTACGGCCGATGCTGCCGGCGACATTAGCCGACGAAGCCGCCCTCCTCAGCGAGCAGATCGATCATTTAACAGGACCGATTCATCTCATCGGCCACTCCTATGGCGGCGCGGTCGCCTTCAAGATGGCGACCAGCGAGCGCTGGGCGGGCCGCATCCGCAGCCTCACGCTGATCGAACCGGTGCTGCCGACCCTGCTGCGCGACAATCCCGCGGACCGGCGGTTGCACGACGTGTTCGCGGACGTGGGAGCGCGCATCCATGTCGATCTCTGGAACGGCATGTATATGGAGGCGCTCGATCGCTTTCTGGAATTCTGGAGCGGCTCGGGGCCGCGGGAAGTGCTGTCCGGCGAAGCGCGGCTGCGCATGGTCGAGGTACTCGAAAAGATCGCGTTTGATTTCGCCGCCGCGCTCGGCGAGGTCAATGTCGCAGCAGCAGCCGCTGAGCTGCGCGTGCCGACCCTGCTCGTCTCCGGCGGGCTGTCGCCCTACATGACCCAACGCATCGTGGCAAGACTTTCCGCGCTGATCCCAGGCGCGGAGGTCCGGCATCTGCCGACCGCCGGCCACATGCTGCCAGTCTCGCACGCCGCAGCGATCAATCCGTGCATTATCAAGCACATCGAATTGGCGCACCATTTCGCGAATATCCTGCTTGCCTCGCGGGCCGAGGCGGCACGCATGGGCCGAACCGACGAGCCGCTGCTGCGGCCGACCCCGGGGTAGGCCTAGCGCAGCGTCGCGCACCTTCGACGGACGGCGCCATGCGCCGCATCCGTTTTGACGCTCTTGTCGGCCGCAACGACATCGCCCTGCTCCGGACGAAAAATCAAGCGAACACCGGGCATCGATGTTAATGATTGAGCGATAGCCGGCAAGATGCCACGCAATGCGAAAGCTAAACAACGCGCCCGAACTGCCTCGCCGCCTGCGCACGATCGTGCGTGCGCGCGAATGGCCGCGCATAGTGCTCGCCGCAATTATCGGCGCGGTCGCCGGCCTGATCGTGACAATCATGAGTGCCAGCGTTGATCTGTTGCATTCCGTGCTGTTCGGGCTGCAGCCGGGGGAGCGGCTGTCTGGCCAGACCGTACTCGATCCGCAATATGTGCTGCTGACGCTCTGTCTCGGCGGCATATTGTTCGGGCTGGCCGGCGCGCTGATCGCCCGCCGGCGCGGCACTGAGGTCGATCCGATCGAAGCAAACGCGCTGCACGGCGGGCGGATGTCCGTCGAGGGCAGCCTGATCGTGGCCACGCAAACCGTATGGTCAAGCGGGATCGGAGCTTCGGTCGGGCTTGAAGCCGGCTACACCCAGCTCGCCGGCGGGATTGCCTCCTATGTCGGTCAGGCGTTTCATTTGCGCCGAGCCGACCTGCGGCTGCTGGTCGGCTGTGGTGCGGCCGGCGCCATCGCGGGCGCCTTCAGCGCGCCTCTGGCCGGCGCATTTTATGCTTTCGAACTGATCATCGGCAGCTATTCGATCACCAGTCTCGCTCCGGTCGGGATGGCGGCACTCACAGGGTATCTCACCGCGCAAGCCTTCACCCCGCTTCCGCTCGGAATACACGTCGTTGCGGCATCCGCAGTAGGAGCGCGCGATCTGGCCGCTGCCGGAGGCGTCGGCCTGATCGCCGCGATCTTCGGGATCGCATTGATGCGCGGCGTGGCATTCTGCGAGAATATCCTTGCCCGGATGAAACTGCCGCCATGGCTGCGACCGGCGCTCGGCGGGACACTGGTGGCACTGCTCGCGATGGTTTCACCCCAGGTCCTGTCGTCGGGTCATGGGGCTTTGCGGCTGACCGGCTTGATCGACCTGCCCTTCGGAACCATTGCGACCATCTTCGTGCTGAAATCCCTTGCGTCCGTCATCTCGCTCGGCACTGGTTTTCGTGGCGGCCTGTTCTTCGCCTCGTTGCTGCTTGGAGCGCTGGGCGGACAATTATTCGCAGTCGCCCTCAACTCGGTGTGGCCAGACCTACACGTGGACCCGAACCTCTATGCTGTCGTCGGCATGAGCGCGCTCGCGGCTTCGGTGATTGGCGGCCCCCTTACCATGGTCTTCATCGCCCTGGAGTCGACCGGCGATCTCTGGCTCACCGTAGCAGCACTGATCGCCGTAATCGTCTCGGCGCAGGTGACGCGCGAATTCTTCGGCTACTCATTTGCCACTTGGCGCTTTCATCTTCGCGGCGAGAGCATCCACAGCGCCGCCGACATCGGCTGGATCCGCGACCTTACCGTCGGCACCATGATGCGAACGGACGTGACGACGGTCTCTGCGGATACGGTGATATCGTCATTTCAAAAGGCTTTTCCGCTTGGATCGACGAGCCACGTGATTGCAGTGGACCGGGAGGGCCGCTACGCCGGGATGGTGCCTGTTGCCGGCGCATACGCGCCCGGTTTGCTGCCATCGGATCCGATCAAGCCTCTGTTGCAGGATACGGAACAGTTCCTGACGGCGGAAATGACCATTCAGGAGGCGATCGCCGTCTTTGACGGGGCCGAAGCCGAAGAACTGGCGGTGGTCGAGCCGAACGAAACACGGCGAGTAGTCGGTTTGCTGAACGAAGCATACGCGCTGCGTCGCTACACCGCCGCATCCGACCTGCGGCGGCGGGAGCTGACCGGCACAAGATGAATGGAGCGGTTATGCCCGCTCCCCTCAAGCCGGTCACGTTTGCGCCAACGTGCAAGTTGCTCGCATTGCCGCCCTTGATCGAATTCACTTCGCCCGAGGCGCGTCCTTCGATGTCATCATTGCGGCGTGATGCCCGCAGCCTTGACGACACCTGCCCATCGCTCCCACGTCCTTCGCAAGCCGTTCCTTGAGCTGCTCGGGCTTGTCGGCCACGGGCTGAAGACCCTGATCGCGCAGCCAGGCAACGAACTCGGGCAATTTGAGGATCGCGACAAGCTCCGCATTGAGCTGGTCAACCACAGCCTTGGGTGTTTTCGCCGGAACGTAGACGCCAAACCACAGACAGCTAGCGTAGACGATCACTTGCACCATTCAATGGCGCAGAGCCGCGCGCCTAGCATTAAGTATCCCGTTCTGGTCAAGATACCCTTGGACCTCTGCTTGGCCAGCAACCGCCGCCGCGGCATGACGCGCAATGTTCGGACGCGCCTAAAACCAACAATCAACCGGCTGATTTGGCTGCAGTTTCCGCAAAGCGCTGAAAGAACTGATCTGCGAGCTTCTTTGCGACGCTATTGACCAAACGCTGCCCAAGTTGGGCTAGCTTTCCGCCGATCTGCGCGTCGACGTCATATCGCAGGATCGTCGTGCCTGCCTCTCCTTCCACGAGGCTGACCGCGGCCCCACCCTTGGCAAAGCCGGCTATTCCCCCGTCACCTTCGCCGACGATGCGATAGCCGTTGGGCGGATCGATATCCTCCAGCCGCACCTTTCCCTTGAATCGCGCGTTGACCGGTCCGACCTTGTTGACCGCGATGGCCTCGAATTCGACCTCGGAGACCTTCGCAAGACTTTCACAGCCCGGGATGCAGCTCTTCAGCACCTCCGGATCATTGAGCATCTGCCAGACGGTATCGCGCGGCGCGGCGAGTTGAACCTCGCCACTCATCTTCATTGCCACTCCATCACCCCGCTTGTTTATTCATGTTGTCAGGTTCGCAGGCCGCTGCCTGGGCGCACTGCCTCACCCATGAAACATGGAGTGGGCACGGCATGTCAGGCTCAAGGCTGTTTTGCGATACCGCTGCCTTGCCGACGGAATTGAGCAATCGCTTCGGCCTTTGGAATCACGTCGCCATATTTGCTGTTGATGTCGAAGAGATTCGCCTCATGCGGGCCTGGATGTCGGTCCCCCACGCATTCGCGCAGCACGATCGTACGGAAACCATGCTGAGTGGCGTCGACGGCGCTGGCCCGGATGCATCCGCTGGTCGAGCATCCGATCATGACCACGGTGTCGATGGCTTGTGCCGTCAGCGTTGCCGCGAGCGAGGTTCCGAAGAAGCAGCTTGCATACTGCTTGCGAATGACGAGTTCGCTCTCCAACGGAAGAACTTCGTCGCAGATCTCGGCGTCGGGGTTACCGTCAACCATGCTCCGCATCACCGGAGCTTTTCGCAACCAGGTTCCGCCGTCGACGAAATCGGAAGAATGGTAGCGGATAATGGTGTGAATGATCGGCACGCCCGTCTCACGGGCTGCCCGCAGGACGTCGCGGCTTTCCTGCACCGCCGAGACAACGCCGGGCGCATACAGCGCGGAGCCGGAGATGGTATAGCCTTTCATGAAATCGATGACGAGTAACGCGCAGCGCCGGCCGAATCCGATCCGGCCATCCCAGACGCCCTTATAGTTTTCGGCCGCAGATCCTGGCGTCATCTGTGCTGGTCTCTGTTGTCTTCCGACCCGTCCATGAAGGAAACGTGAGCTGCAACGATACGCCATCCGTCGTCGAACTTGATCCAGGTCTGGCTTTGGCGGCCCAGTCGCCGATCATTGGCGACACGATACTCCGCATTCGCCGTCCCGACTGAATCTCCATAGGTGGTGATGACGTAGCGGATAAGGTCGCGTGGCCGCGGGCCCGAAGGGCGGGCAGCGCGGAAGTCATGGATGGCTTTCGCCCCATAAAGCATTTCTGCCGCGCCATAACGAAGCGTCAAAGGACTATCCCAAAACATCGTCGTCAGATCCTCGACGATGTTCTCCGTCAAGGCCCGCTCGTAATTCTTGAACGCCGTCTCGACTTCCGCGACGACATCCGGCCGGTTGACCTCGATCTTGCCCATTACTCGGCGTCCCGGGAGAGATGTTCAATGTGGCGGGCCACGGACTCAGCGACTACGCGCTTGGCGTCTCCCTCGATCACACGATCCCAGAACGCACCGTAGACTTTGTCATATTGCCAGGGCGCCACCCGCCTCTCGATGCTCCTGACAGCCTGCTCTCCGAGCGGAATGAAGTTCGGGTAGCTCCACATGAAGGCGACGAACTTCCGGTCGGCGACCACTTGAAGCAGGTCTCCCGAAAACAGCGCGCCCTTGCCGTCCGCACCCTTGTCCCAGTGCATCGCCGTGCCACCGGGGAAATGCCCGCCGACGCGGATCAGCGTCATGCCCGGCGAGATTTCCTTGGTCTCACCGCTCCAGAATTCGATCTCCGGCCCGCTGCGCATCACCCACTTGCGGTCCTTTTCGTGTAGATAGATCGGAATGCCCCCGAACGCTCGGCTCCATTCCAGCATCGTCGTATAGTAATGCGGATGCGAGATCGCGATGGCCTTGAGCCCCCCGACGCCTTTGATCAGCTCCACCATCGTATCGTCGACGAGGCTGATGCAATCCCACAGCACATTGCCTTCGGGCGAGCGGACGAGGAGCGCGCGCTGGCCAATCGCGAACGAAGGCGACGTGCCGATTGCGATGACGCCCGACTCGTCCTTGAAAACCGCGCTGTGCGACTTCTGCAACCGCGCCAGCGTGGTCCAGGACTGGCCGGCCGGCGGGACGTACTGGCGTTCGTCGTCACAGATGATGCATCGGCTCGGCGCCACCTTCGATTCAGTGTGTTGCGTTCCGCACGTCGTACAGATGAAAGCCTGCAGCATGACTTGCCCCTCGTTAAGGCGATCACGAAAACCAATGGTTCAGGACACTTCCTCGACCTTGAGATCCAGCAGGTCGCATGCCGTGTTGGCGAGAATTGCCGCCTCCTCGAGGGAGGCGAGGCCTGCGATTGCGCGCACACGCGAGGGCCCGGCGGTATCCAGCATCTCGAACGGATAATCGCTTCCGTAGATCAGGCGATCCTTGCCGACGCTCCGGCTGAGAAAATCGAGAGCCATATCGTTGTGAGTGAGCGTGTCGTAGAAGAACGAGCGCAGATACTGGCTTGGCGGTTTCTTGAGGACGCGACGACAGGCCGGATGCGACGCAAACCCGCAATCGAAACGACCAACCTGATAGGGGAAGAAACCTCCGCCGTGGGCAAGGCATATCTTCAGCGAAGGAAACTCATCGAGCAGGCCGCTGAAAATCAACCGCGCTGCAGCGATCGTCGTATCCACCGGATACGAAATGAGGTTGTTGAGGAAAAAATCAGTTGCCCGCTCGAGGCCCACGGGTTTGAAGGGCGGATGAAGCAGCACGAAGAATCCCAGATCCGCGATTTTCTTCCACATAGGGCGCAAGCGCGGATCGTCGAGATCACAGCCGTTGAAATTAGTGCCGAGTTCTATGGAGTTGATCCCGAGATGGCGCGACATGTGGTCGAGCTCTTGGATGGCGACCGCGACGTCATGCAGCGCAAGCGTGCCCATAGCCACGAAGCGGCCCCCGGACGCCTTTGCGTCGGCCGCGAGAGTGTCATTCTGCAGACGAGCCCAGGCCTGTGCTTTTTCCGCCGGGAGGTCGTCGCCGCACATGTCGGTCCAGGTTGAGACGACCTGAACATCGATCCCCGTTTTGGCGAAATAGCCGTCACGCGCCTCAAGGCTAATCAGCTCCGGCAGGAAGGGCCGCAACCCCGCGCCGGAATGCTGGAAAGAAAGCTGCTGCAGCCCGGTATCCAGATCCCGAACATCTACACCATACTTCCCGCCGTTGCGACGCGCCTCCTCGATGAGCGAGGGCGATACATAATGGGCATGAACATCGACGATCAACTGCGGCAACCCTGCAAAGCCGAACCCAACTGGTTCTACCCGATATAATTCGACATCGAACTATACGACAATAGCAAGGTCGCGCCCGCTGTCAACCGATCAAGCCGCGGGACTACGGCCGTTCGGCAAGCGAATTGGCAAACGCGCCAAGAAGACGGATCAGCTCCTCAGTGTCCCGCGGACCCAGCCTGGACGCAACATCCCATTGCGCGGCAACGATTTCGGGAATCATCTCGTCGATCAGGCGAACGCCGCGGTCCGTGAGCTGAATTTTCACACTGCGCCGGTCATTGGGCTCCGGGAGGCGCGCTACAAGAAGCAGACCTTCCAGGCGATCCAGCCTGCTGGTCATGCCCGCGCCGCTCAGCATCAACGACTCGGAAAGCTGCTTCGGTGTCAGACAATACGGCGCGCCGGCGCGTCGCAAAGCGGCCAATACATCGAAAGAAGCACGCGAGAGCTTCCATCGCTCCAGCGTATCATTGATGAAATTCGTAGTCATAGCCTGCGCGCGGGCAATCAGCCCAAACAAGAGCATGGGTGCAGGATCGATGTCGGGCCGCTCCCGCTGCCATTGCGCAACGATGGTGCTGACGGGATCCGACCCGGAACCGGAGATCGCATCGCTCTCGGCCGCGCCCAGCCTCCCCCCAACGTCCTGACCTCCGCTTCGCGTCCTGCGACTTTCAGCCTTAGCCGGAGCCTTCTTGACCTTTGCCACGACGATTCACTCCTCGAAACGAGTGCACGCCCCTATTGGCGCGAATCCGCCAGCGGGTTTCCGCTGGAGGCAGTCCTAACCCTGACACGGCACTTGACGGAAGATAGTGTGGAAGGCAGGATGGTTCTACATCGAAATATATGCACTAGAACTAAATTCGGGAATTTCCTCCCAAGGGAATCTGCGCAGGAGGTCATACATGGCTCGCGTATACCGCATTGGCCAGATCGTGCCGAGTTCAAACACGACAATGGAGACGGAAATCCCCGCAATGCTGACGGCGCGGCAAGCAATCCGGCCGGAAGAACGCTTCACCTTCCACTCCAGCCGGATGCGCATGAAAACCGTCAAGAAGGAGGAACTTGCCGCAATGGACGGCGAGTCCGACCGGTGCGCACTGGAGCTCAGCGATGCGCGGATGGACGTGATCGGATATGCCTGCCTGGTCGCGATCATGTCGATGGGGCACGGTTACCACCGCGAGTCACAGGCGCGCCTGCGCGCCCGAACCGCAGAAAACGGGGCAGAAGCTGCTGTCGTCACCAGTGCCGGCGCCCTCGTCCACGCACTCAAGGTTATCGACGCCCAGAGGATCGCGATCGTTACGCCCTATATGAAGCCTCTGACCAAGCTGGTGACCGATTATATCGCCGCTGAAGGTTTTGAAGTGCTCGATTCAGTGGCGCTCGAAATCGCAGACAACCTGGCGGTCGGCCGTCACGACCCGAGCCGGCTGCCGGGAATCGTTGCGAGCATGAATTTCAAGCAAGCAGACGCCATCGTGCTTTCGGCCTGCGTGCAGATGCCGTCCCTGGCGGCGGTCGCGCAGGTCGAGGCACAGACGCGCAAACCGGTGTTGACCGCGTCGATCGCGACCACCTACGAAATCCTCAAGGCCCTCGGCCTTGAACCGATCGTACCGGGAGCCGGCGCGCTGCTGTCCGGGGCTTACGCCTGACCGCTAGGGCACGATATGAAATCCGCTCGCTTCAAACGCCACGTTCCCTCAAGTCTCGAGGAAGCCATTTCCCTCCTCGGCGAGTTGCACGAAGAGGATTGCCGCATCATCGCCGGCGGCCAAAGCCTCGTGCCGATGATGGCGTTCCGCATGGCACGCCCGGTCCACCTGATCGACATCAACGAAATCGATGATCTGGCGAACCTCACTATCGCCGACGACACGCTCACGATCGAACCGCTGGTTCGTCACGCTCGGTTCAGCCGGATTAGGACGCCAGGACCGACGGCTGCGCTGCTCGCCCGCGTCATGCATCACATTGCGCATTTCCCGATTCGAACCCGCGGTACGTTCTGCGGCAGTCTTGCCCATGCCGATCCGGCCTCCGAATGGTGCCTGGTCGCGGCGACGCTCGGGGCGACCGTTCAGGTTCGCAGCACGCGCGGCATCCGTGCGATCGCGGCTGAAGATCTGTTCGAAGGAATCATGACGACATCGCTGGAATCCGACGAAATGATTGTCAGCGCCCAGCTGCCGTTGCTGCCCTCCGATGCGAAGTGGGGCTTCTACGAATTCTCGCGCCGGCCCGGCGACTACGCGATCGCTATGGCACTGGTCTCCTATACGATCAGGGACGGCGTGGTCGCCGATGCACGCCTTGGGATCGGCGGCGCCGAGGATCGGCCACGCCGCATGCACGAAGCAGAACGTCTTCTGATCGGTCGGCGGCCCTCGCCCGAGCTGTTCGCCGCGGTCGCCGATGCCGCGGGCGACGCGATCGAGCCGATGGAAGATATCCAGGCAGATGGAAACTATCGCCGCGATCTGATCAGGGTCGCAGTCCGCCGCGCATTGGAGACGGTAGAATGAGCCTCGAAACCGCAGACAAGGACAGTCGCACGTGGGTGGGCCGTCCAATCAAGCGATTCGAGGATCTGCCGCTCGTTTGCGGCAAGGGAACGTTTACCGCCGACATCAAGGCCAACCTCTATGCGCGCTTTGTGCGCAGCCCCGTCGCGTCCGGCAAGATCGAGCGCATTCAGGCTCCTGAAGGGGTCAAGCTGATCACCGCTGCCGACCTTGTTGGCGTGAAGCCGATCTATCTCGTATTGCAAAACTATAACTATATTCCGGTGGAACAGCCCCTGCTCGCTAAGGACGTCGTCCGTTTTGTGGGGGAGCCGGTCGCCGTAGTCGTCGCACAATCCATGGAAGCCGCCGAGGACGCAGCCGATCTCGTCGAAATCGAAATCAGCGAAACCACACCGGTTGTCACCATTGGAGCCGCGCTCGATCCGAATTCCCCGCTGGTCCATGATCACATTCCGGGAAATGTCGTGGTCGACGCTCAATTCTCGTCCGGCCCGGAGCCGGAGAATGTCTACAAGCGGGTGCGGGCGCAAGTAAGGACCAATCGCGAGGCTGCGATGCCCATCGAGCCGCGGCAAGCCCATGCCTCCTTCGATCGCATCTCTGGCCGCACCACGCTGACCTGTACAACGCAGTCGCCCCACCTGTTCCGGACTGCGATCGCCGATCTGCTCGGCATCCCGGAAGCGAAGCTTCGGGTGGTCGCTCCGGATGTGGGCGGCGGCTTCGGCCAGAAGGCAACCCTGCCGCCTGAATTTCCCGTCGTCGCCTGGCTCGCCCGGCGTTTCGGCACGTCCGTAGCCTGGAATGAAGACCGCCGAGAGAACCTGATGTCGGGCTTTCACGCGCGGGACGCCGAACTGTCGATCGAGGGATCGTTCGATTCCAATGGGAAGCTTCTTGCCGTGGAGGCTGACGTTCAGGTGAACGTCGGCGCCTATTCCTCGTTCCCCACGAGCTATGCGGTCGAGCCGCTGATGTCGCTGAACGAGATGCCCGGAGTCTACGATTTCCAGAGCTATCGCTGCCGCTCGCGGGGTATAGCGACACATACCTGCCCGATGGCGCCCTACCGCGGTGTGGCCCGCCCCATGATCGTGCTGCTGATGGAGCGACTGTTCGACAACGCTGCGAAGGAGTTCGGACTTGAGCCGACCGAGCTCCGGCGGCGCAACCTGATCCGCACGTTCCCCTATAAGTCAGTCACCGGCCTGACGTTCGATGAGGCTACCTACCTCGAAACGATGGAAATGGCCGTTGCCGCGATCGACATCCCGGCGTTTCGCCATAGGCAGCGAGAAGCACGCAAGCAGGGACGCTATCTCGGGTTTGGGGTCTCGACCTTCTCCGAGCGTACCGGCTTCGGCACGCCGGCCTTCGCTGCACGCAAAATGCAGTTCACGATGGGATGGGAGCAGGTCGAGGTTTCGATGGATCCGTCCGGCTATGTGGAGGCCCGCATCGGCGCCAGCCCTCATGGCCAAGGTCTGCGCACGACCATTGCCCAGATCGTCGCTGACGAAATCGGGATCTCGCCGGACAAGATCACTGTCCTCCATGGCGATACGGACGCCACGCCCTACGGCTGGGGCACGTTCGCAAGTCGTTCGCTCGTCATCGCAGGCGGGGCGAGCAAGCTCGCCGCCGGCAAACTCCAGCTAAAGCTGAAACGGATTGCCGCGCATCTTCTCGAAGCTGCCGAAGCCGACATCATCATCAAGGACGGCACCGCGGCGATCTCCGGCACCGATCGGTCGCTCCCCGTCGAAACGCTTGCTCGCGCCGCGTATCACCGGCTGCCGCAACTCGGCGGCTCGATCGACCCCGGCCTCAGCGAGAAAGCAACATACGATCCCTATGGAACGTTCTCCAATGCCTGCCACGCCGCTATTGTCGAGGTCGACATCCACACCGGCAAGGTGATGATCGAGCGCTACGTCGTGATGGAAGACGCCGGCCGGCTGATCAATCCAATGATCGTCGACGGGCAGATCCACGGCGGCGTGGTACAGGGCATTGCCAACGCGCTGCTCGAAGAGATCATCTATGACGATACTGGCAATGTCCTCACCACGACGCTCGCCGATTTCCTGCCGCCCACGTCGCTCGACGTACCGGCCATCGAAATAGGCCACCTGGAGACGCTGACATCGGCGTCGATCACGCACGCCAAGGGCCTGGGCGAAGGCGGCACGATCGGGCCTCCCGGCGCCATCCTGAACGCCATCAATGATGCGATTGCGCCGCTGGACGCGCAGGTCGACGAGATCCCGGCGACGCCACGCAGAATCTACCAGGCACTCAGGCAAGCGAAAGCGAAAGCGTCATGACCGACCTCGTCGATGTCCGACTCAAGGTGAACGGCGAAGATCATTTCATTCGTGTTGAGGATCGAAGAACGCTGGCCGACGCATTGCGGGAAAATTGCGATCTGACCGGAACGCATGTCGGCTGTGAGCATGGCGTATGCGGCTCCTGCACAGTTATCGTTGACGGAACGCCGGTACGCTCGTGCCTGATGTTCGCGTGCCAGGCGCATGGCAAGGTCATCCGCACGGTGGAAGGCCTGGCGACCGATGGAAAGTTGCATCCATTGCAGCAGAGCTTTATCGATCATCATGGCTTGCAGTGCGGCTTCTGCACGCCAGGCTTCCTGATGCTGGTCGTCGGCGTGCTTGAGTCCGATCCCCAAGCCAGCGATGACGACGTGATCGACGCCATTTCCTCGAACCTGTGCCGTTGCACAGGCTATCAGAACATCATCAAGGCCGTTCGGGCCGCCCTGCCCGAAATGCGCGCACAGGGACGGACCGCGTAACTCCCGGCGCTATTCAGCGAGCTGATTCGAGGAACGTTTTCACAAAGCGAAAACATCGGCGTTTGCAGCACGTCGATGTTTTTCCTCTCCGTCGAGCGGCACCCGATCGCCCCAGCAATGATCAGCCTGGGACGAGAAGGTCCCAGCGCCGGGCTCCACCCGCCTAACGCTTCTTGATCAAGAGCGGAATGTTGCCGGTCAGGATCTTCTGGCCAACGTCACCCATTGCACGGAGATTCTCAATAAAAGTCCGCACGTCCTTTGGATCACGCACTTCCTGAGGATAATCTGTCGCATAGACGATGCGATCGGCCGGGAATTCTATCAACGCAGCCTGGAGTGGCTTCATGGCCCCGCCAATGCCGGCGGTGTTATAGACAAAGTTACGCGTCAGATAATAGTCAAACGGCTTGTCCGCCTTGCGCCCATGCCGCTCGTTTCCGCGCGTCGCCCAATAATCCTTATCCTGGTACATCCGGATACGGCCCAGCAACGATGCCACGTTGCCGCCCAGATGCGAAATGTGCACCGTCAGATCCGGATAGCGATCGAACACGCCGGAGTTGATCATGCGGATCAGCGCCATGATCAACGAAAACTCCCGTCCCACCGACCGGGCCATATCGTAGCCGTCGAACTGGCGCGAATCGTTGAGCGTGAGCGCCGGATGCAGGAATACGAACTGGCCGAGGCGCGCCATTTCCTTCCAGAATGGCTCGTAAGCCGGCGAGTCGATGAACCGGCCATTCGCCTCCGACGCGATGATCGCGCCATGGAACCCTAACTCGTCGAAGCAGCGCTCGAGCTCCTTGAAGTGCTCGGGACCACCGACAGGGTCGATATGCGCGCAGCCGATGAAGCGGCCCGGATAGTCCTGTCCGGCCTTCTTGGTCGCTTCGTTGACCTTGCGACACCGCTCGACGTCCGGGACCATCCCGGCCGCGCTGGTGAGGAGAGCCGCGTCGATGCCGGCCATATCCATCATGCGAATATGCTCATCCAGGTCGTAGAGCATCGAATGGAACGTATAGCTCGGCGCGCCATTCTCATCGAATTGGGTCTGTGGCGCCGCGCCCACGTCGTTACGCATGAACTCCCGCGGCGTGAAATGATGCTCAAAATCGATGATCATTCTTGGTCTTCCTTGTTGAAGGCGGCTGTCTGACGATGTCCGGTACGCCGGCCCTTCCGGCTACTCATCTCCCAGCCGGAGGAATCGGTCACGGCTGCTCAGGACGTGTTTGGTAACGAGCTGTTCGGCCCGTTCCGCATCATGACTCTTCAGCGCCGCGACGATTCTCCGGTGCTCGGGGTTGGCCTTCAGCCGGCCGCCTTCCTTGGCGATTCCAATGCGACTGATGAGGTGCACCTCGTTGATCAGATTCCTGTAGAGGCTGAGCAGCTTCGGACTACCTGCCATCTCGACGATGCGGTTGTGGAAGTGGATGTTCCGCGGATAAAAGTCCTCCACATCCTGAAGACGGTAGCTCGGCTCCATCCCCTCGACCAACTGCTCCAGCTCCGCGACCTGCTCCCTGGTGATCTTCGGCGCCAGCAATCTGCACGCGAACCCCTCCAGACAGGAGCGCACTGTGTACAGGTCGCGAGCCTCCTCTGACGATATCTCACGCACAAATACACCGCGGTTCTTCGATGACCGGAGCAAGCCGGCGCCCTCAAGTGCGCGGAACGCCTCGCGAATGGGTCCGCGGCTCACGCCGAGTCTGGTCGCAAGATCAATCTCGTTGAGCTTGTCTCCTGGCCTCAGGTCGCCGCGCAGAATCATGTTCGAGAGCGATTCCTGTACCGCCTGGGGAAGCGATTTCGACTGAATGATCCTGAGATCGTCTGATCCCACGCGCCTGTCCCCGGCGCCGGAATCCTGCGCTTCGGCATTGGATCGTTTCATTTGACCAAGTAGCAAAGAGTTCATGTATTTGCCGCTGCGGCCGTTCTTTTTGCTTCGATCAGTTCCCAGATGGCGGGAGGCGTCATCGGAAGCGACAGAACATCGACCTCAAGGGAACGCAACGCTGCAGACACGGCGTTCGCCGCAACGCCACCCACTGCGATGATACCTCCTTCACCGGCACCCTTCGCCCCGAGCGGATTGTTTGGGCACGGATGCGTCTCAAGCGACACACCGCGGATGCGCGGGTAGTCATCCGCGCTGGGAATAAGATAGTCCGCAAGCGAACCGACGAGTAGCTGGCCGCGCTCGTCGTATTTGAGGTGTTCCATGAACGCGCTGCCGAGGCCCTGCACGATTGCGCCGACGACCTGTCCGTGAAGTGTCAAAGGATTGATGATGCGACCTACATCCTCCACGGCGACATAGTCGATAACCTCGACGTGCCCGGTGCCTGGATCCACCGCGACGTGAACGCAGTGCGCACCGTAGGAGTAGGTGTGCTTGGTGTTGGTGAAGCTTTCTTCTGCCGAAACGCCCTCGCCAGCGAGATCATAGACCGGCAACTTCTGCCCCTTGGGGCCCACCAGCACGTCCTGCACGATCTCCACGACGGAGGGAGAGCATCCGAAGCGCCGCGCCGCGGCTTCGCGCAACGCAACCTTGAAGGCTTTCGCGGTCACGACGATGGCGGAGCCTCCGACCACCGTCGAGCGCGAGTGATATGAGCCGAAGCCTTCGCTGACATACGTCGTTGAGCCGTGGAACAGCCGGATCCTTTCGAAAGGCATGTCAAGCTCGTCCGCAGCGATTTGGCTGAGAACGGTTTCGAGACCCTGACCGAGAGCCGATGAGCCGACGAAGACGCCGATATTGCCGTCTTCAAGGAGCGCAATTCGAGCGGTTTCCCGCGGCCCTGCAGCACCGCCTTCGATAAAGCAGCCGACCGAGACACCGTGATAGCGCCCGTCGATCAACCTGCCGTTCAGCTTCACCTTCTCCTTCCAGTTGAACTCTTCGAGGCAACGATCGAACGTGATTCTGTAGTCGCCGCTGTCGCATTCGGTATTGGTATAGGGATCGATATGCTGCATGGTCGCCAACGGGTACGGCATCTCATGCTCGGGGATCAGATTCTTCCGCCGCATCTCGACAGGGTCGAGATGAAGCTCACGTGCGGCGATCTCGATCAGTCGTTCGCAGAAATAACTGCCCTCGAACCGCCCCGGCGCACGATAAGTCCCACAGGGCGTCTTGTTGGTGACTCTGGCGAAGACCTCAATCTCGATATTCTGGATACGATAAGGACCTGAGGTAAACTGTGCCACGTTGCGCGGCGGCGTGAGTCCGTTGGAACGCGCGTAAGCGCCGCAATCCACGTCGACGCGGCCACGGATGCCAAGAATGGTTCCATCCTTCGAGCAGGCGATCTCCATATCCGCGTACATTTCACGCGCATGGTTCATGGCGGTGAGATGCTCGCGGCGATCTTCATTCCACTTCACGGGACGTCCGGTGAACCGCGACGCGAAAGGAATGAGGAAGTCCTCGGGATAGAACTCGCCGCGCGCGCCGAACCCGCCGCCGATGTCGTTTTCGTGAAGTTCAACGGCGGATTCGTCGAGATCCATCATTGACGCTATCGCGCGCCGGTTGAAGAAGAGAACCTTTCCGGCGCCATGGACCTTCAGAGTGCCGTTCTCCTCGTCCCAGATTGCAAGGAGGCCTCGCAATTCCATCGGCAGGGCCGTATGGCGTTGCACCGACAATTTTTCCCGCCGGACATAGTCAGCGGCGGTGAAAATCTCGTCGACCTTGCCTTTCTTGCCGACAAACCGCTTGGCGAGGTTCGTTCCCATGTGCTCGAAAAGCAGGCTCTTGTCGGACTCGGACGCGATGTAATCGGCAACGACCGGCAGCTCCTCGATTTCGACCTTGACGAGCTCGAGGGCATCCTCGGCAATCGCAGCGCTTTCGGCAACGACGACCGCGACCGGCTCGCCGACATAGCGCACCTTCTCGTAGGCGATGACCGGCTGCCGGAACGGCTTGACTTCCTCCAACGGCTGCAGGCGCATGGGAATTACCG